>JADFYW010000164.1 GCA_015232855.1 Fibrobacteria bacterium | reverse complement strand
TAGTCGTCCCCTGGGTCTCTGCTCTGGGGGGAAGAAAAAAGGTTGGTCCATTCCATAAATAACAAATCGTCAAAGTCAAGCAGTGGGTTGGTCAGGGCTGCTGCACGGGTGATTTTTGCCAGGGCATTGTATTGTTCCTGGTCTGCTTCAGCACTGGCACTTGATTTTGCCAGTAAAGAGCGCTGTGTGCTTATGGCATCAAGCTCAGCTTCAAGTGAGCTTAGATCTTTGACTCCGGGAAGGGTTTTTAAATGGTTAATAAGTGAGCGGGTTCTCCGTAAAGCAACATCTGTCGGTGTGTTGTCTTCATTTAGAATAAGAGCCTGTTTATCGTATACCTGTGATTCAATTCTTGCTGAGATAGCACTTGATTTGGTTAGAGCCTTTTTTTGCATGATTTGATTTTGCAGGTTTTCGTATTGCTCATTCCAGTCTGAAAGGATTTGACTAGATGTTTTGGTAACGGCAAGTTGAAGTCCAAGAATCAAGAGTATGGTTAAAAACACTGTTGATTGTAATTTTCTGTGATTACGCATAATCGTCCTTTTTGCTGGCTGTATTGATTAATATAGAGTAGAAGTTTAAAATGTCAAGTTATAATGGTATCGTAATGCTTATTCTAGGATTAAAAAATGTGGTGCCTGTTTATGGCTTATGTGTTGCAAAACGTGGTTTTTGTTGTGTTTATAGGGTTAGGGGGGTATTTGTTTCTGGGGGTGGAATGCAAGTAAATGGATACAAAATGCAAATAAATGGTATCAAGAACGCAGGAAAAACTCAAAATAAGTAGAAGTGATTGACTATGTTCTAAAATTTAAGGAACGTAGCGGGAATGACTGGATTTTAGCCTTTTACTCTTTGCAATAACCTTAACTTAATGGTTTTGACTGATTACTGATAACTGATAACTGATAACTGAATGCTGATTACCTCTTTCTGTTTCATAATATAGGATAATGTAAAACAGCTTTATTTTATCTAAAAGGTCAAATAGGATATTAAATAGACATATTGTTTCATAAAAAATAAACTAATAATGAATTTGTCCTGCGAAAAATTGAGTTTTGTGATATCTTGGTAAGAACTGAATAGAAAAAAGGGCAAATTATGTATCACAATGTTTCAAATAGAGTTCATACAAATACAACAGCTGCTTTATCGAAGAATGATGCTGCCGAGGCCCTGACTGACCATTTTATCAAAAAATTGAACACCCTTACCGGAAAGTATGTGACCGGGGTTTCCAGAGAGGTGCTTGACTTTATCAGATCCCGGGGACTTATAGGAAATATCCAACAATTGGAGCAAGTTATTGAATATGGTTATGCATTATGCGATGATCTCATTATAGGGATGGAGCATCTTCCTGAAAAGAACATTGGTTCAGATTATTGTCATACCCAAAATAATGTTGACTATACGTATAGGGATTACAAATCCAGCATAAAAGAAGAAATGATACTTCTCCTGGAAAAATATCGGGGGAATAAAACAAAAACAGCTAAAACCTTGGGGATAGACAGGACTACCCTTTGGCGCCGTATGAAGAAATACAATCTCATTTAAAGTGTTAAATCGTGAACCCACAAGAAGGAACAATACAATGAAAACGAAAGTCATACTCTTTTTGCTTTTTTTGCTTTTACAAGTAGAAGCACTATTTGCCAAACGTTTTAAGTTCGGCATTATGGGAGATACTCAGGGTTCCTGGATATCCGGGGATGAATCATACTGGAAGGCTGGAGACAGCCTTTGTCCGAATATGGTACCGGCTGGGGTTATTGATCAGGTGCATGATGAGATGATTAAGCATGACGTAAAGTTTGTACTACATGCGGGTGATATTGGTGAGCTCGGTGAGCCATATAGTGTTTATACCCATGCCACTTATGTACAAAAATTATACAACCACGGAATTGGATTCTTTCCGGTAAGGGGCAATCATGAAAGTGCGGCAACCCTTGCTGCATTTAAAAAAGCTTTTCCTCAAACTCAAAATGGAATAAATAATGCTACACCCGAAGATGTATTTGTTAAAAAAACGACTTTCAGTGATGGATACAGTTGGCCGGAAGTTGGCATGTCATTAAACCCAACTCCGGCAGCACCTCAGGGTGAGCCGTTCCAGGTGGGTACCGACTGGATGCCTCATTCGGGAGCTGGCAACGGGTTGGTGTATGCTTTTACCTACGAAAATGCCCGGTTTGTATTATTTGAAAACTTTTTTTATTCAAATATTCGCATGGGCCCGCTTCTTCCCTGGATTGATGAAGCTCTTTCCAAAAAACCGGAAGGTGGACACGCTTTTACCCTGTCCCATCTCAGTTTGTGGGGTGAACGTCGCGGTTGGGGATTGTTTGGTGGAACTCCTGCTGAGGATCCTGCCAGTCAGAACCAGTTTGTAAGTATATTGAGTAAACATGGTGTGGCGTTTCATATTTATGGTCATGAACATTTTCATTATCGCTCAGCTATAGATAATACTGATGGATCAAAATTTATATTTACTTTGCAGACGCAGTCACTGAGTTGGAAATTTAATGTTGCGACTGTTCCGGCAATCGCGACTCAGTATAATATACCGGCGTACGGAAAAGATCGCTGGATGCCTATTGCCTGGCACCGGCCTGCAATGGGTTTTTATATCGTAACCGTAGATGGACCCCAGGTGGTTTTTGATTATTACGCAGTCCCGGTTGTTCTGGACCAGACTTCTGATGAAAAGAAATATATTACCGGCACACCTGATTTCAGCAAAGTGGAAAAATATGAAAGCTGGGGGTATGTAAGGGGTGGTGCCCAGGGATGGTGTAAACCGGGCGATACCTATACCAATATGACAAAAAGTCTTCAGGGGACCACTTTTAAAATATTAAGCGGTAGTAATACGCATACCAAAAAAGCCCATGATGGTTCAAAACTAACGCAAATGGCTTTTTTGGGACTTCGTGACACTACTTTACGGGCAGAAGGCGACACGGCAATGGCCAGTAATATCGGTGTTATAGGCGGTATGGTGCAGGATATGATTGCACCCACTCTTGGTATTTCAATGACCTACCCGTTCGGGCTGGATGTTGTTGACAGTACTTCAGGTATCTTAATTGAAACAGACAGCGGCAAATGGGTCCATGCTGTTGATTTAAATACCGGCGGAGAAAAGAAGTTTGTAAAAGGACCATGGAATTCATCCTATGAACTTGGTACCTATGGTATTGATGAAGCAACCAGTACGGCCTGGGCAGTTGTTAATGTAAACGGGAACTTTGCGGTGGGTACATTTAAAGAAGAAATAAAAGATACCGTTGTAGCCGCTGAGGGACAAAAAGCTATGCCGCCGCAGGTACAAAGAGTGGTTGCGCAAGGTAATGACTTGATTTTTCCGGTACAAGGTAAAGATGTTCCGGTTAGGGCAGAAATTTTTAATCTGGAAGGCAGGCTGATTAACGTCGTAAATGGACATGGTCCGGTTATCAGGCTTCAGGAAAAACTAAGCGGGATGTATGTAGTTCGCTGGCATAGCGGGGGTGTAGGTGGGATTCAGAAAGTGCTTATTAAGAAATAACAATAGATGGCTTTCACGTGCGTCACTTCGAGTAAACCCCGTGTAACGGGGTTGTATCGAGAAGTCACCATAGGGGATAAATAACGATACATGAATGATTATAATGTAAAAAATGACGAAAAAGGGATACCTAATAGGTTTTAGTAAGGAAACGGTTACCTTGACTTCTCGATACGACCCGCTTCGCGGCTCTACTCGAAGTGACGGTGGTGGGCAAACGATTATAGAAGACAACAGATAACAAAAACAAGGGCAATTATGAAACAAAAAATCTTAACAACCGCATTTTTTACAATCATACTCATAACGGGAGTTATACCTGTTTTTGCCGGTATACCTAATGGTAATATGGTCATGTATCGATTGCGCTTTTTGCAGAACCTCACTTCCAAAGCAAAAGACGGAAATTCAACCCATTTTGAAGAGCTTGTGGAAGCAGGTGTCACTTCTGTATATATAGATGCACGTAAGATGATGACCAATGATTATACCTATTGGGAATGGATGAATGAGGCCCAGGAATATGGACTTTTTGTTGGCTCCAATATTTTTAATAATAATGACGGTCCGAGGCAGTTTGAATCTATTGTAAACCAGATACCTATCGGTATGGATTATATTGCTTTTGAGTATCCCTGGCCTACTGCTACCTGTAAGAACGACCGCATGGATCTGGATGGCAGCAATACGTTTCCCTATTTTAGGGGAAGTATTAAAACAGTGCGACCGGACCTTCCCATATATGTAATTACCGAAGGTTGTTATAACCGGGTTAAAGAATTATCAGGTCTGGAAGGGTATATTGCTTTAACAATTAACGCGGATCAGTTTCCCGGCGGACTGGCAAATGCGAACGACTATAATAACATTAATCCAAGTGCCTTGTCGGCGGTATCAATATGGGCCCGGGGTTTAAAAGAGGATGACAGCGGCCCTTTGGATAATGCTGTTTTCAGCAGCTGGTTCAGCCAGTCTTTTACCAAGACCGGTAATGTAATGCTGAGAGATCTATTTACGCGGAGCGAAAGTATAGTAGATACCCGTCTTCCCCAGATAAAAGCTCTTACCGGCGGTACTCCGGTACCGTCCTGGCAGAATTTTAGCCAGTCAACAAAGGCCGGGGCTATTGATGCAGAAGTACAGGTTAAATCAGCTGCTGGTCTGGACCCGGCGAGTATCGAGTGCTACTATGCCCAGGAAATGACGGGCAGGCTTTCTAAATGGATTCGCCATTATCAGGTAAGCGCTACCGGTACCAGCGGTTCTACCGACTGGATAACGATAAAAGCAGAACGGATACCTTTTGACAGTATTGGTACGGGAGAAGAATTAACCGGGAACCGTGTACGATTTAAAATTACCGATACTTATCAGAGCGCAAAAATAAGGAACGCCCGGAAGTTTAAAAGGGATTTTGGCATAGAAATCACAGAACCCGTATTCAGCGGCTATAGTGGACGTAACGGTGTACCGGCCCAAAATCCGGCATTGAGTATTAAGGTTAAAAGTAGCACGGGGATTAACCCCGCTACGGCTGCTGCGGAATATAGTACTGACGGTGGCAAAACCTGGAAAGCGGTTGGTGCGGTTTGCAGTGGTACAGCTGGTTCTACAACTGAAGAAACGCTTTCATCGGCTCCGGTACCTTTTATTTCTGACAGGTCAGGACTGAATAAAATCCGTTTTACGGTTAAATCAGCTGCCGGTGCAGATATCAAAAGTGCGGAATATCCGGTACACCTGAAGACCGGGCCGGTAATTTCTGCACCAAATGTGACCCCGGGGACCGAATCGGTAAATTTCTCTGTTAGTATTCAGGATGCAGGAGGTCTGCGGGTTGGCAGGGGTGAAGCTGCTATGAAGGAAGCCAGTATTGCGCTTTTACATATGGATAGCAAAGGTACTGATAGCTCCGGCAAGGGTAATCATGCGGTAATGAAACGCTCAGCTTCTATAGATGACGTGGCGAGCTGGAAAGGGGAAGGCGTTCAAAGTAGTGCTATGTGTTTTGACCCGGGATATCAGACAAGAAACCAGTGGAGTATGCCCGTTGCGGAAGGTCAACATGACTATGCAGACATGGGACAGTTTCCACTGGGAAGCACTAATGAACTGACCATTGCCGGATGGGTCTATCCTCGTCAGCTTGGGAATGCGAAGTGGTCAGGTGTTACATCAGCTCCGCTTATTACTCACGGCGGCGTTCCTAAATTTGAGCCCGGCCTGCAGATTGCAACAACTCCTGCGGGAATCATAATGGTAAGCGGCAATACAATAAATGGATTTAAGCAGTTAACATCTTTTCAGAGTGAAGAGGGGGTGGTTAAAGTTAATGAATGGTTTCATTTTGCGTTTACTTCTGATAAATCAGGTGCCCGCTTGTATGTGAATGGAAATCGGGTTGCCGAAGACACCGGTGAATGGAAAAACTTTAAAATGTATGAATTCAGGGGTCTGCGGCTTGCTATGCGCTATGGCGGAGGAAATTCTCCTACCGGAGTACCTACCGGACTTCATTATGATCCGGGAATGCATTATGCTTTTTTTGACGGGTGTATGGATGAAATACATATTGCGAATCGTGCTTTTACCAGTGCTGAGATTGCCAGTGAAGTGTATTCAGGGCAATACCGGTATACAAGTGATGCTGGAAAAACCTGGTCTGACTGGCAGCCGGGGAATATAGATGTGGCTGATGGTTCTACTGAAGTTGGGATCATGACGATGACTGATATTCCTTTGGTACCGAATAATGATTCAAGTGCAATCGTAGAAATTGCTGCACGGGATAAAAACGGGAATGCAACGCTCAGGCGTTTTATTCTTCTGGATGGTGAAATAGCGGTTCCGGTTACTCAAAAACCGGGGTTTAAAGGGAATTTATCGCTTTCGCCAAATCCGTTTGTCCATACTACTGCTTTTCGTTTTGAAACAGCTACCCCTCAACGTGTGGAACTGGAGATTTACCGTCTTAATGGTGAAAAAGTTAAGACAGTAGTCTCCGGCTTCCTGCCTGCGGGTAAGCATAGTTATAACTGGGACGGAACAGGTACCCGGGGACAAATGCTTAAGTCAGGGCAATATTTTACCAGGCTGAAAGTGGGGAAAAAGGTTGTGGTTAAGCGAGTGTTGAAACTTAGGTGAGGTATTAGTAATCAGTCGTCAGTGGTCAGTGGTCAGTTGTCAGTTAAAGAGTGTGCTTCGCAATTTAATTTAAGATCTTGCGAAGCCATTCTTTTGTCTGATAACTGATAACTGATTGCCCTGACTGGTGAAAAAGGCTTCACCACTATTGCTTGGCATTGGCTATCGGGATAGAAAGTATGGAGCTAAATTAAAGAGAAACTATTTCAAATAGAAAAAAGAGGTTAGATAAAAGGAGAACAAAATGTATCACATTTGGAAAAAATTATCAGTCAGTATAATTTTTTTGGGTTTTAGTTTACTTTTTGCCGGGCTTCCTACTGACAAAATGATGATGCTTGCTCTGGAGACTCCCCCAAATTATATGCTGGTCAACAGTAAAAGAGCCACCTCACAAACAGTACTTTCTTTTGAAGAGTTAACAGAAATTGGGGTAAATGGTTTGCTTACCGGGCGAAAAACTGCTCGGGCTTATACCATGTGGGAATGGGTTAATGAAGCCCATGAATACGGCTTTTGGGTAGCAGGTGGCCCGGCCCTGCATATGGGTTGGGATTTTGCTATGGAAGAAATGGGTGGCATGGCTGCGGCCGGGTATGACTTTGCAGAAGCTGATGAGCCTTTTTACTGGCACACTTGTAAGACCCATGATCATGTAATTGATTTTGGTGAATCAGAATATAAGCAACTTAAGAACGCAGGACAGATCGTTAACCCGGGTTTTAAATTTGTGGTAACCGATGTAAACTGTAATCATAATATAGAAAATTGGGGTTCATTAAATGGGCTCTTTAGTGAAGTATATATTGATGCCTGGTATCAGAAATATATTCCCCAAATGGTATCCTATAATAGCCGGCACCCTAATCAGTTTAATGGAGTTTGGGTTTATTTATTAGCAATGAGCGATTCTTTTGAACGATGGAATACCGATGCACAATTTGACTTATGGCTTACCGATGCCTATAATAAACTCGATAATGTTATTTTATTTCTCTTTACCCACCGGGGTAATGGTGTTGAAGGAGTGTCAAACGGTACTGATTGGGCAGCTCGCTCCCAGATTATAAAAAAAGTGACCGGGGGAGGGAAGCCCTTGCCCCTCTGGCAAAATTTTACCCAATCTTCTCAGGTAACGGGTGCCCCGGATTTTTCAGTTCAGGTGCGTTCATCAAAATGGGGTGTATTACCGGAAACAGTAGAATGTTATTATTCCGTTGCAGATAATAAATACGGGAATACCAAATGGATAAAGCATGATAAGGTCAGTTTTGACAGTCCTGATGGAAATGCCGGCTGGGTAACGGTTAAAGCTGAAAGGGTTCCCTTTAACACTACTGGTACGGGTGCGGCTTTGGCAGGGCCTCGTGTTCGTTTTAAGATTATTGATAATTATCCTGGATATTATCTTAGGGGGCCGCGAAAAGTAAAAAAGGATTTTCCAGTAACCATCAAAGAAGTTGGCTGGTCCGGTTTCAGTGGTGTTGTCCCTGTACGCAGTCTCCATCCTGATTTCACTATCAATATTCAGAATAGTGGCGGCATAGATATTTCTACAGCGGTTTGCGAATATAGTATTGATAACGGCATTACCTGGAAGACTCATCCTGCGACATGCAGTGGTTCTGCGGGGTCTACGGGGAAAGAATCACTTAGCGTGAAAGCGGTGCCTTTTGTAGAAGATAAAGGTAAAGTGAATAAAATCCGGTTTGGTATCAATACCAGTGGCGGGAAAGCTGTTAAGAGTGCTGAATACCCTGTGAAAATTGAAATCCCTCCCCGTTTTTCAAATTTAAAACTAACCAGGAGTGGAGATGCTGTTGATGTTACCCTATCTCTTCAGGATGCTGATGGTATCCGTGTTGGGTTGCAGAAACCCTCGGTACGGGAAGAAACAATAGCACAGTATTCTTTTGATGGAGATGGTACTGATTTATCGGGTAACGGTTATGATGCCGTCAATAAAAATGGAACAACTTATTCAACTACCGATAGCTGGAAAAAAGTTCCTGGGAAAGAGCAGTCTGTATGTTTTGACGGCAGTGGTGACTTTACTGAAATGGGACAGGTTTTTCTTTCTCCAACAGAGGCTTTGACAATTTCCGGATGGGTTAAAGCAGAGAATAATAATTATTTCCTGGCTATAGGCGGTAAGGAAGAGCGTGGCACCATAAATATGCGGGTAAACGATAAAAACCAACTGCAATTATACCATCGTGATGTTACGGATAGATCCGTATTTTCAATTATATCTCCGGAAGGAAGTATGAAACTCAATGAGTGGCGCCATGTAGCATTTACTTATGATGGCCACGGAACAGGGAAACTCTATATAGATGGTAATGTCGCAGGCAGTCTCGTACTTGAAAGCGGATCCAATACCAAGTTTAAATCATTTCATTTTTCACCGCTTCGGCTGGGGATGCCTTCTGACAATGCTATCTTTTTTAAGGGTTGTGTAGATGAATTGCAGGTAACCGGCAGAGCATTATCTGAAGCGGAAGTTGCCAGTGATTATTATTCGGGCATGTACCGGTATACAACTGATGGCGGTAAAACCTGGAGTAAATGGGAAAAATCAACATTAAGCGCAATTGATGGAAATACAGCTCCGGTATCGGTCTCCGTTAACGGGCTCCCCCTCCCGGCCCGCCTTCCGAAGTCTTCGTACGGAGGGCAGGCTGGGGCTGATTCCATGAACAGGATAGAATTTACCGCAAGGGATATCTATGGAAACACTGCAATACAACAGTATACGCTGCTTGGAAATGATGCGGTACCAGTTATGCAAAATATTGTTGATATGGGAAAATTAAATTTTGCACCTAATCCCTTTTATGACGTAACTGCTCTCACTTTTTCGTTAGTGGTACCGCAAAAGGTAGAAATTGATGTTTTTGGTATTAATGGTAAGCAAATAAGAACTCTCACTTCTCGCTTTTATGCTTCGGGTAAACATTCTATTACATGGAATGGCAAAGGAGAACAGGAGCGGGTATTGAGTGCCGGACAGTATTTTGTCCGAATAAAAATAGGGGAAAATATGCTTGTTAAGAAAATTATGAAGCTTGA
>JADFYW010000163.1 GCA_015232855.1 Fibrobacteria bacterium | reverse complement strand
TTCTTTAAAAATGCTTTCACCTTTTCGAACTTCATGCTCCAGCCTGAATTTTGGCATAATACCTTTTGACGTATTTTCACCGACTTCGGGTTTATTAATAGTAGCCGTTACATAATTGTAGACTGATGGTTCCGGTAAAATCTTTCTGCTGAAAATTTCCTGGAAAGGAATTAAATCCATTGCCCACTGAATTTGCCCAGGCATAAGTTCTACAGCAGTACCATCCAGTTTTCTGAGTAACCCGAATTCATAAAATGGTGCCAGCATATGGCTTTCAAAAAGAGATACTGATTCTTGTAACGCAGATATAAGTTCATGCTCTTCAATATATATGATATCCTCATCCAGCTTCAGGGTCCGAACAAGTTCATTAAGTGTTTTAAGGATCGTCATACCATGTGTGCCGAGCTTTTTAACCTGAATTTGCCTGTTTTCATAGTAGTCTGAATGATAATGGGCAAACATATTGAGTGTAGGGATATCGATAATATGTAAAAGCCGGGTCTTTCCCATGGGGATAATACTTATGAGTTCCCGTTTACTGAGGGCATCAATAACCGCAAGGGCATCTTCTTTTTTAAGACGGGTAACTAATTGGATTTCAGATAAACATTCAAAATAATTAAAGGATGCATCCTGCTTTTTTTCCCGGGTACCTCCTTCTTTAATTGCTTTTAAAAGAAGTAATCTGGCTACGCCTAGTTCGTAGTTCTTTAGTATGGGAGAGCCTATGGCGTTATTAATTTCACGTAACCGGGTTATCATTATTTTGATAATTGAGGACAACCACATGGGAAGAAGCCGGAACATTTCATTAAAAGCTTTTTCACTGGTAATAATGGTCTTGGTATCTTTGGTGGTAGTAACCGTGGCAGACCTTAAGCCCTCATCGAATAGGGCCATTTCGCCTACCAGAGAACCAGCGCCAAGACGGGCCAATTCTACCTTGTCCTCTTTTTCTCCCCGGGTAACGACGACTTCTCCCTCAGCTATGAGGAACAGCTCTTTCCCCATTTCTCCTTCAGTAAAGAGAACTTCACCAGGAGAAAAGTTTTTAATAGGTTTTGGGCGCTTTCCAGACTTTACCTTGGATGGCTCTTTACCTTTAGTGGATTTTTTAACACTATCGTTCATAGTTAAAGGTTTTCTAGTTTTACCCCGTTTTAATTATCCTTAAAATGGTATCACAATGCACTTATAAATGCAATTTTTTTTGCTTATTACGAAAAAGGTATTATGCCAAAATTCAGGCTGGAGCATGAAGTTCGAAAAGGTGAAATCATTTTTAAAGAAGGTGATGCCGGGGCTGAGATGTACATCATCAAAACAGGCCGGGCAAAAATTTTAAAGCAAGAGGGTGACAAACTTGTAGAAATAGCAACCGTAGGTCCCGGGACGGTTGTCGGTGAAATGTGTCTATTGGATAATGAACCTCGGTCCGCCACAGCCATTGCACTGGAACCTCTGACGATTATCTGCATTAACAAAGGGCTACTTGATCATACACTGAGCAAGGTCCCTGATTGGGTACGGAAAGTAATCAGAATAGTGGTCCAGAGGCTCCGCAAAACCACTGAATTGCGATACCAGGAAATTTTAAGGGGCGGCATACTTGCAGTAAGTTGGACTATTATCCAACATGCCAGTTCGGAACTCAAAGATGGGAAAGGAAAAGCGAAAATACCTTTGCATACTCTCCTCTCCGACATTTTTGATCTCTTTGGTTCGTCTGAAGAAGACAACAGAAAGGTGTTAAATTATCTGGCCAAAATCAAGTTGGGACAAATTACTCAGGAAAAAACTATAGAATATTTTGAAACAGAAGAAATTGACATTATTTCCGAGCTTTTTGAACATTGCAGACAGAAGCGTCTCAGCGAAAACACCTTTGTTGAAAATTTTTCCAAAGGTGCGATCTGGTTAGCCAGGGTTATCTATGATATCGGCATTAAAGAAGGTGCTTTATCCGGGACTTTATGCTCGGTAAATTATAAGCAGGTAGCCATGCACATGGAAAAGCATGATTCTGATTTCAATACCGTTGGGCAAGAACTGCTACGTGAGCTGGTGAATCTCAATATGATTAATCTTGTCGGCGAACAGGGCCAGGAAAGTAATGTCAATTCGAGTTATAAGCACATCACCTATTCGGTGGACCAGCTTCCCCGGCTCATCAAGCTCCTCAAATGGCAGCAGTTTTTTAATCTGGATATAGTAGAGACTATTTAAACCAAAATGAACAGACTCATGTCTGAAACTCAAAAATTGTTTTGCTGAATTTTTAACAGGGTTATACCCCTGAGCATCTGGCAGAGCTTGTTTGCGATAGGCCTTTACAAACCAAGTTCTTGTAAATTTTAAGCATAGAGAAACTGAGAACAGATGATTGAGGAAATCATGATCTGTATATTTCGGATTCCCTATAAACTACCCCCTCTTTTTTCCTTTAAAAGCACACACTTTTAAATAAACAGGTCTTTTACGTGATCCAGCTCACAATCCCCGAAAATAAAGTTGAAAAGCCCACTTTTTGTGGCGTATAATTGAATAATCAATTGGTTTTCAGTTTTATCTGATTTGAGGCGCTGGTGCAGGAACCAAAAGGGTATTATATAATTTTTTACAGGCGTTTGTTTTGCGCATTATTCGTTTTGTTACCCGGTCTGTTATTTTCCCAGCAGGCCCCACAGCTATTTGATACAACCGCTGTAGAAACCACTCTCCAGGCAGAACTCAGAAAAGATGGCAGTGATACTGTTGATATTTATTACCAGCTGCTTGACGGCGATGATACCTACGATACTATTTCAGTCTACTTCCGCAACGGACAATCGGGAGCCTGGGACACACTAACAAACATTGCTGGCGACAGCGGTGTGGTCCCGGCTTCCGATTCTTCTGTGCACCGGCAAATCAGATGGCATGCAGCTTCCCAGTTGGGAACCTCATTTGAAAGCGACTCGGTGCAGCTTATGATAATTGCCAAAGACGGGTTAAGTCTGCTGGACACTCTGGTAATGGATACTGCAGATTTGGTGATTGATACCAAAGTACCCACGGCTTCTTCTTTGAGCCCTGCTGATGGCAGCACGGGTGTAGCCGCAGATACCAAACTGGGTATCGTGTTTAGTGAAAAGGTTTATGTTGATGACGGATATGTCCGGATAAAGAAAATTTTTGACAGCACCATTGTCGACAGCATCCATGTCGACTCGACAAATGTAACAGGGTCCGGAACCGATACTATTGATATTGTGCTCAATAATCAACTTGATCCGGGTGTTGCCTATTTTGTTCAGGTAGACAGTCTTGCTTTCAGAGATTCTTTTGGAAACCCCTATGCAGGCATAAATGATGATTACAGCTGGAATTTTGTTGGAGGATTTTTCTCAGAAGTCAGTAATATTACAGATTCCCTCACCCAGGCTTTTTCCAACCATGTTGCCTGGGCAGATTATGATAATGACGGAGATCTGGACATTCTCCTGACCGGAAGTGATCTGTCTTCAAATACCATAACCGAAATCTATCGAAATGATGCCGGCATATTCACCAACATCCAGGCAGGACTCTCAGGCGTTTTGTCCAATGCGGTTGACTGGGGAGATTATGATAATGATAATGATCTCGATTTACTGATTGCAGGCTCCAGTGATGGTGTAAACAAAATTTCCAAAATATATCGAAATGATGCGGGATCCTTTACCGACATAGCAGCCGGGTTACCAGGAGTAAGCGGCGCACCTACGGCTTCCTGGGGTGACTATGATAATGACGGGGATTTAGACATATTGCTGGTAGGAAAAGATACGGAGTCAGTACTCATTGGAAAAGTATACAATAATAACAATGGTATTTTTTCTGATATTTCTGCGGGCTTAACCGGTTTGGAGAATGGTGATGGGGCATGGGGAGACTACGATAATGATGGAGACTTAGACATCCTGATTACCGGATGGGATGGTTCTGCTCCAAGATCTATTATTTACCGGAATGATAACGGCGCATTCACTGATATTTACGCCAGTCTAACCGATATTTATTACGGCGCTGCTGCCTGGGGAGATTATGACGCGGACGGCGACCTCGACATACTGCTGGTCGGCGGTATACTTGGCGGTAGAATCGGGACCATATTCCGGAACGATAACGGAACTTTTACTGATATTGCAGCCGGGCTGGCCCAGCTATACCGCAGCACGGTCGCCTGGGGTGACTATGACAATGACGGGGACCTCGATGCTATTGTTTCGGGTGTAGACGGAAGCCTGAACAAAATTAATAAACTGTATCGTAATGATGCCGGGACCTTTGTTGATATTAATGCCGGACTGCCCGGTGTTGAATACGGTTCAATTGCCTGGGGAGATTACGATAACGACGGGGATCTCGACCTCCTGATTTCAGGTCGTGATGAAAATAACAATAATATTTCAAAGGTGTTTAAAAATAACAGCTCTGTTTCAAATACCGCCCCGACTACCGTTGAAGGCCTTAGTTCGACTGTTGACGCTGATTCAGTAACCCTGGGTTGGGTACGCTCCACAGACACGCAAACAGCAGACATTGCTCTTTTTTATAATATCCGCATTGGGACAATAACGGATGGGGTAAATATCATGTCACCCATGTCAGATGTTTCCACAGGATACCATAAAAAACCGGGAATGGGTAACGCGTTCCAGGACACTTCATGGACCATACATAATCTGGCACCCGGAACCTATTACTGGAGTGTTCAGGCAATAGACCATGGCTATACTCCCTCCCCGTTTTCATCATTCCAGACATTTACTATCGAGGGAGATATAACTCCCCCAGACAACGACATGACTCTCACAGCCACCGCTCTTGATACCAATATGGTTACCCTCTCTTGGGACCCCTCGGCTATTGATTCGACTGATGCGGATTCTGTGGGAATCTGGTACCGCACCGACGGGGTGTTCCCCGTTTCCTATGATGACGCATCGGCCATACTGGCTGGAAAATATGTGCTTGCAGATTCCCTGGACACACTTTCCGGGCTTACCCCCGGTGGTTTATATCATTTTAGTCTTTTTGTGCGTGATTCTTCGGGTAACTGGAGCGATTCAGCCGCTTCGGCACAGGATGATGAAACGCTTCCTACTCCCGGAATTAAACTCTGGACTAACCTGACCGGGGATAATCTCTGGACTTCAGCTGGAAACTGGTTCCCGTCCCGTACGCCTGCCAGCAGCGACACGGTATTTTTTCTCCCTCCACAAAATGTTGTTTGCAGTCTTCTCGTGAATGACACGGTTTCTGGTATTGTACTTGATTCCGCGTGGGCAGGTTCTTTTATCCTGGGAACAGGTGTAGAACTGGTTACTACCAATGGCGTTTATGTGAAAAGTGGCACATGCGACCTTAGCGCCGGTCGCCTCCGTAATTCCGGATATTTTATCATAAGCGGCGGTACATTTTTTGCCCCGGCTGACACAATGTTTATTAGCGGTGACCTTACCCAGGTTGGAGGTACTTTTACCCATAGTTCCGGTACTGTTATTTTTGACAACACCAGTCCTGTTCAGGTAAGTATTGGCAACAACCTGTACAATATGGGTATGACCGGCAGCGACGTGACTGCAGTAAATCAGGATCTTACTGTTTACGTTCTTTGTATTGCAAGCGGAACATTTTCCCTTTCAGGTATACATTACTTTTCACAAACAGAAACCAGGATAGAAGGCGGTACCTTCCTGTGCGCCTCAGATTCTATTATCATCGGGCAGGATCTTATTTTGAGTTCCGGCACATTCAGGGCTCCCGATGCAGATGGAGAAATGCGGCTCGGCAGGGGCTGGCAGCAGACAGGCGGTGTATTCCAACATAATAACGGCACTGCCACCTTTAACGGCACCGCCACAGGGGTTGCCATCCATATGCCCGATACAGCCTTCCACCGGGTCCTTTTCAACGGTCCTATCGGTGCATGGGCGTTTGATACCACCTTCCAGGCTGACACACTCCAAATGGATTCTGGCTTTATCCACCTCAGCTCCGGCTCCAACCATTATGTAGGCGACGTTATTATTAATGGTGGGCATTTTAATTTTGGCGGCACAACTCTTTATATAAGCAGAAACGCGGACTTTTCCGGTGCCGATTCTTTGTCGAACCAGGACGGCGGCCATCTGGTTTTTAATGGGGCAGGTAACCAAATCCTTATTCCTCACCCTACTGATTCTCTGGCTCATATAACACATGATGGAACTGCAGCTACTCTCCAGTTATCCACAAATAGTCTTATTACAGCTGCATTTTCTCATTTGTCCGGCCGTATTGACTTTAACGGTTTTGACATCCGGACCATGGAGAACGGATTTCTGGATTTCTATAATGGTGATTCCCTGACAATGATTAATCTTGCTGGCCGTACACTTACTTCCGGCGGCAGGATAGTCTTATCCGGCCAAAGTGGAAACTTGTTAAACACCAACCCGGCCACCACCTGGTACATAGATGCTGCGGATTCGCTTCTCGCTTATTATGCTGTTATAGGAAACAGTAATGCCGACAGCAGTTTTATCGGTATCGCAGACTCAAGCTGCGTTGATTCCGGCAGCAATAGCAACTGGATATTTGCAGCAGTCGATACCACAGCTCCGGCTATTCTTACCTTAACCCCACCTGATGATATTACAGGAGTACTGTTTGACGCCAATCTAAGCCTGGTATTCAACGAATATGTTCTTGCTGACAATGGTTTTATCAGGATTAAGAAAGTAGCCGGCTCAGTGGTAACAGACAGTATCCATGTCGATTCCAGTAATATTACCGGCTTTGGCACCAACACCATTACTATTGATCCCGCTAATCTTTTAGACCCGGGTGTTGCATATTTTGTACAGATAGATTCAACTGCTTTCATGGATTCAGCCGGAAACCATTACGCGGGTATTTATGATGAAACAACCTGGAATTTTTACGCCTTTGAAGATACAACTCCACCAGACAACGACATAACCCTCACCGCCACCGCCCTCACCCTCGACACCATCCAGTTAACCTGGAACCCCTCGGCCATAGACTCCTCCGACGCCGACAGTATAGGCATCTGGTGGGATACCCTGGGTTTGGTAGATTCTGCCCAGTCTCCTGGCGCCATAGGCTTTATAAAAGTACCACATACGGATTCTGTCTCAATGCTAACCGTCCCGAGTACGAAAACAGTATATTACTTCAGCCTTTTTGTCCGGGATTCCGCTGGGAACTGGAGTAATACCAATACTACAACACAGGACAGCAGTAAATTTCTTGAGGATGGGCTTGTTGCCTACTACCCTTTTACTGATAATGCTGATGATAACAGTGGATACAATCGTAATGGTACAGTGAATGGTGCAACCCTGAGTTTAGATAGATTTGGGACACCAAACAGAGCGTATAACTTTGAAAGTGATGACTATATATCTACTGTACCAAGCAATGAATTAATTCCAGGAAATTCTGGCATCACCCTTTGCGCCTGGTTTAAAACATCAATCCTTTATTCAACAAGTGCAGATTTAGACATTGGCGGGAGATTATTTTCTTTATATAAAGACTCTTTTGAAGCATCAAAATTTGCTTTAGGTTTCTACGGTGATAATACAAGCACATTGATGGCATTATATGATAATGAGTCCCAATTACGATTAAACAAAACAAATTCTGGGTTCAATGATAATAGTTGGCATTTCCTGGTTTCAACTTATGACAGTATCACAAATAAACTAACGATTTATTATGATGGGTCTAATGTTGCAACAATAACTACTGGAAGTTTAGTTACAACTGGAACATCAGTAGCAAATATTGGAATATGGAACACGAGTACGGTCCAAGGTGGCTTTTCAGGAAAAATTGACGACATCCGAATCTACAACCGCGCCCTCTCCCCTCTAGAAATCGATGCTCTCTACAAAGACAACGGCTGGGGTACATTTAGTCCTGAACTCTTTGATATTATCGGCGGTACTTCAGTCCTCAAGGCCGAACAGCGCACTGATGAGAGTGATACGGTTTCTATCTGGTACAAACTCCTTGATCCTGATAATGCTACAGACTCCATAACAGCATTCTACCGCAATGGACTATCAGATGCATGGACAGCATTAACTAATTTTTCGGGCGATGCAGGAGATGTTGATGCTACTGATTCTTCTAAAACCAGGACCATAAACTGGCACGCAGCCAGTCAGATGGGATCTTATTTTGACAGTGACAGTGTGCAGATAATGGTTATTGCTGTTGATGCGGAAGGGCATGCCGACACCCTTACCATGCCTGAAGCAAACCTTATCATAGATACGGAATATCCTTATGTTGATGTGATGGTACACTTTGTTTATCCACCTCACGGTGATTCAGCAGCCATTACCATAGACGGCACCTTTACTGAAAAACGGCCTAATGCCAATATCTATTCCTATATGCTGAACGGAGCTGCTCCGGTTGATTCAGTTGTAGGGTTTGGTACCAGTAACCCTGCTCCGCTCACCTGGCAACTGGCGCTTAATGGTGATGACAGCCTTTACGTTTTTCTTACCCATGTAGATACCATGGGCCATGTAATGACCTCGGCAAGTAATATTGCTTATGTTATTCCTAAAACTCCGGATGCGCCTGTTCTTAATGCCCCCGGGATTACAAGTATTAATGTGGCAATTGACTCCAATGATAATGCTGGTGTTGGACTTCCATATGCAATACAGATTGCTCCGGATGTCGGGGGTAAGAGCTGGGTCCAAAACGACGGTTCCCTGGATACGGCAGCTTCCTGGCAGACTATTGCCGGCTGGAGTACCACAACCATTTCCGGACTTAATGAGAAAACCAGTTATAGTGTCGTCACGATAAGCAGGAGCCCTTACGACTCTACTCTGAAAAGCTCATTCAGTCCTGCATCCGGTTTATCAACCCTGTCCGACAGTACCCCACCAGACAATGACCTCACCCTTACCGCTACGGCTATTGCCGGTGAACAGATTATCGTTTCCTGGAACCCTTCCGCAATAGATTCTACTGACGCAGACAGCATTATCGTGCGCTTCCGCACCGACCATTATCCCGACTCGGCCTTTGACCCCGATGCCATGTACGGCGGTATGTTTGCCCTGGCTGATTCTGTAAACACTTTATCCGGCTTTGGAGGCAACACAAAATACTACTTCAGTATTTTTGTCCGGGATTCATCTGGCAACTTTAGCGCCTGGTCAGAGAGTGCTTCTGATTCCACCCACACCGATATATACGGGCCAATGGTGTCTGGCACCAATCCCCCGAATAATGCCCTGGGTGTATCTTTTGATTCTGAATTAAGGATTCAATTTGGAGAGCCCGTATGGCTTACTTCCGGCAATGTCGAAATCCGCCGGGCTTCAGACAGCCTGTTAACCGAAATTATCGATTTAGGCTCTGGAGCGGTGACCGGTTCGGGTACTGATTCTATCAGAATAAACCCCGACAGCACCCTGCTGAGCAATACAAAATACTATGTACTGATTGAGCCTTCAGCCTTTAGAGACGATTATGGGCATAACTTTGCCGGTATTACCGAAGTTGGCGTATGGTCGTTTACTAGTATTGAAGTGCTTGGTCCTGTAATATATTCAACTCATCCTACTGATAATGCAATAGGTATAGACTTGGATGATAGTCTTGTTATTACGTTTCATAAACCGGTTAAATTTGGTACCGGTAATATTAGTCTCTTTGAAAAAAATGGCGATAAACTGTTTAAACGTATAAGTGTAACATCTGACAGAGTAAGTGGAACGGGTACATCGGTTATTACCCTCAAACATGATAGTATTTTTACCAGTGAAACAGAGTATTATATCATCATAGACTCATCAGCTTTTCTTGATATAGATAATGTCCCT
>JADFYW010000162.1 GCA_015232855.1 Fibrobacteria bacterium | reverse complement strand
CGAACTATAATAAGGAGATATTAAAATGACTGAAAATAAAAAAAAGGCTTTTGGTGTAATTGTCGGCACAAGGGGCTGCTTCAATGGTGAATTAGCCCGTGAGGGCCGGCGTGAAATTCTTGACTTGTTAGAAAAAGAAGGATACCAGGCGGTTATTCTTCCTGAAGACGCCACCCCCACCGGAGCAGTTGAGACTACTGAAGACGGCTTAAAATGTGCAAAATTCTTTGCGGCCCATGCAGACTCCATCGCAGGCATTATCGTCACCCTTCCTAACTTTAGTAATGAACTGGGTGTCGTAAATGCAGTACATATGGCAAAACTTGATGTTCCGGTTTTAGTTCAGGCTTTTGATGATGAAATAAATAAAGTCAGCGTTCGCGAGAGACGTGATTCTTTTTGCGGAAAAATTTCGGTATGCAATAATTTTAATCAGTATGGTATTCCCTACACTGAAACCACCAACCACACCTGCTCACTGTCCAGTGATGAGTTTAAATCAGACTTACAGCATTTTGCGAAGGTTTGCCGTGTTGCAAACGGTCTTTCTGAGGCACGCATTGGCGCTGTCGGCGCAAGACCCGGCGATTTCCAGACCATGCGGTACAGTGAAAAATTATTGCAGGATTCAGGGATTACGGTAGTTACTGTTGATCTTTCTGAAATTCTCGGCGCAGCGGAGAAAATTGGTGATAAAGATGCTACCGTTACCCGGAAAATAGAAGAAATAAATGCGTATGGACGGATTATTGATTCTGTACCTATGGAACGGGTTATCCGCCAGGCAAAATTCGGCCTGTCTCTGGAGGCCTGGATGCAACAGAATCGTATTGATGCTGCTGGTGTGCAGTGCTGGACTTCTATACAGGAAAACTATGGCTGTGCTTCCTGCCTGTCGATGAGTATGCTGAGTAATCAGCTGATACCCTGTGCCTGTGAGGTTGATGTATGTGGGGTAATTTCTATGTATGCGCTAACGCTTGCTTCTGAAAAGCCGTCTGCCATTCTTGACTGGAACAATAATTATGGTGATGATCGCGATATGTGCGTTAATACCCACTGTAGCAACTTTCCTAAAGATTTCATTGGCAAAGAAGTAGAAATATCCAATCTGGACGTACTGGGGACGGTCCTTGGGCCCGAAAACTGTTTTGGCGCGATAAAAGGCAAGGTCCAGGCCGGGCCAATGAGTTTTTTCCGTATATCCACCGATGATTATAACGGTGGCATAAAAGCCTATGCCGGTCAGGGTAATTTTACCGATGATCCCTTTGATATGAATGGAGGTATAGCGGTCTGCAAAGTGCCTGATTTACGCGAACTCATGCGTTTTATCTGTAAAAACGGGTTTGAACACCATGTGGCCATGGTTAGAGGGAATGCGGCTGATGCCGTTAGTGATGCCTGTGAGGAATATCTTGGCTGGGATATTCACCGACACTCATAATTATTTTCATATTTAATTTTATAAATATGAAAATATTGTGTTGACATATAATTAAATCGGCCTATATTAAAGTTAAATGGGTATATTATTTTCATATTCACAAACTTAAATATAGGGATGAATTTATGGACAGATTTTTGTTTTTACTCGTATTATGCGTATTCACCATTAACTTTTCGTTAGCGGAATTACCTGAAGACAGGCCCCAGGGGATGGAAAAGCCCAGGGTATTTATCAGTACAGACCTTGGAGGGGATGATGAGGATGATATGCAAACTATGGTTCGCTACCTCATTTATGCTGATATGTTTGAAACCGAAGCTATTGTAGCCTCCCCGCCCAAAGCGGGAAGAAAAGAAGATATCGTAAGAATCATTAACATTTACGAAAAAGATTACAACTACTTAAAAACCTGGAGCTGGTACCCAACACCAGAGTCTTTACGAAATGTCACCAAACAGGGTGCATCCGGCACCGGCGCACCCGGCGCAGGAAAAAACACCGAAGGCTCCGATTATCTGATTACCCGTGCACAGGTAGATGACCCGCGACCACTCTGGGTTATAACCTGGGGCTCACTTACCGATGTAGCCCAGGCCATCTATGATGAACCTACCATCAAAAGTAAAATCCGGCTGTACAGCATTGGTTCCTGGAACACCCGTATGGACCAGGCTGCACGTGATTACATTGCCAGTGAGCATAAAGATGAACTTTGGTGGATAGAAAATGATGTAACCTTCAGGGGAATGTATCAGACAGGGGATTTAAGCGGAAATTATAGCAATACTACTTTTGTGAATAAGCTTGTAGCACCTTACGGTAACCTGGGGGCCTTTTATAAAAGCCTAAAGGCCGGAGTATTAAAAGAAGGCGATAGTCCTTCTATGCTTTATATCCTTAGCCCTCTGCTGGGTTTTGCAGGAGATGTGGATGACCCAACCGCAGAAAGCTGGGGCGGACAATTCCGGCTCACTGATGCTACCAACCATTATCAGGACCTCACCACTGAAAACGCTTCTGACAACAGCAAATCCAAACAGACCGTTTCAAAATGGCGCAAAGAATTTGCCGACCATTTTGCCAACCGCATGAAGTGGACCGAAACAACTAACCCGGATGCCTTACCCGATACCACAACGGTTCCCGATACATGCTATACATCTGACCAATTAGACTCCTATGATACCTGCGATGTAATATCAGTTCATTACAAAGGACAGAATATTAACAACAACCGGGATCTGCAGTTCTTCAGGGAGCATTTTGGATTCATGTTTTCAAAAGATGGGAAGTTCTACGATTTTAAGGGACGAAAGACCTCAGAAGAATAAACAAGAAATTCTTAACCCTGTGCACACTAGGGAACTGCATATATAATTCGGTTAAAAATTGTAATATGGAACTGAGAAGACATTCTACACAGTTGAAGTAAGAACTTCAGCTGTTCAAGGGTGTCTTCAATAGAAAAGGAAAGTTGGCCTGATAAATGTATAGAACAAAAAATTGGAGTAAAATATGAGATGTAAAGATTTGTTTTTAGTTGTTGCTGCTTGTCTGGCGCCGGTCACATCATTTAGTTCATATCCGGAATGGGAAATTCAAGACGAAGTTGTGAAAGGAGCGCAGTTTGACGCTATTGCGGGGCCTGACGGAAAAATCCATTTGATTGCTGAAAAGTACGTACAAATTGATACAAGCGGAAGTGTGGTCTTGACGGAAGCTGTCGCTGATGACAAAATGACTGCTATGGACTTTTCTCCCGCTATAGCAGCAGCACCTGATTCAACGGTTCATATCCTTACACGGCATGGAGGTAGTTGGAGTGGGGGGCATGATCTTAAATACCGCCGCCGCACTGCGGACGGTGAGTGGGACCGGGAACATAACGTCGGGGTAAAGGTTGCGAGAAATTATACAGTGGGTCTGGCTGCTGTCAGTGCTGACACGGTTTATGCTACCCACGGCCACTTGCTAAGCCAGATGTCGGATGTTCGTTTTTGGGAAATATCCGGGGGCAGTTCAAGTGAAGTGGGGAAACTGTCCGGTATAAACAGGTCGGACAATAATCACCGTCTGCGTGCCTATAAAAACACCATATTTTTTGTTTGCGGAAATAATAATCCAGTCGGTGATTCTCATTTCTCATTTGGTGAGGCTGGTCCTGATTTTTTTAGTCAAATTAAATCAAACCTCCAAAAACATACACCGGGATCTGACAGAAGAGGTTTTCCCGATGTTTACCCTGATAAAGACGGCAACGCGCATTTTACGTCCGGAGCAAATGAAGAAATTTATTACAATCAATATGATCTTTCAGGTAATAAAAAGTTTGATAACGATGTGAAAGTTATGGGTAACCTGGGTACATGGCATTTAAGCATAGGCTTGTCGGCTATTGCATCCACAGACAATGGCGAAGTAATTCTGGCAGTTGGTTTGGGTACTAACGGCTCTAAAACAGCGGAACATTCAGAAATTCTCTGGTCGGTTTCCAAAGACAGTGGCGCCACCTGGTCTGCACAAACAGCATTGGGGCCAAAAACAGAAGGAGGCGAAGGAAGATTATTTCCCCGCATTGCCGTTTTGAATAACAAATTTTTCCTTTTTTATTATGATGAAGATAAAGAAGGGGTTTACCTTGCTACCCTGGATTTTGGTTTGCAGAAGACGGTCAGTATTAACAGCAAAAAATATTTTTACCAGCGTAAGATGTCAGCAAAACGCTCTATGCAGCTCATGGGTGTATTCCCTGATAACTACCTGCTGAAAGGCGGCGTTAATCTTTTTGGTCAACCGGGGAAGCAGGGAGCCGGAGTGTATATCCTTGAGAATACCAGAGAGTGATTGATATAAAGAAAAGTACGCACCTGGTCGATGCGTGCTGTATTGAACCTCATAAAAAATGTTTGGAATCTGCTCAAAATAAACCAGGGAACGGTCATAAGGTGCGGAGCATATTCCCTGGCACTCTGCTATATTCACAACATCCCCCATGGCAATGTGCAAAAAAAGCCCATTCCCGTTTAGAGTGAACATTTGTTCGTATGGGTTAACTTTTGATACTTCAACAATATTAATCTGGTTTAAACGCAAAAACAAGTTGAAACTTTGTAAATTTCGAATACATTAAGTTTATCAAACCGGTGATTGGAAGGAATACTTATGTTATATAAAATCAAATTCATCTTAGTATTTTTTATGTTTTGGGGAACAACCAAAATTTTCTGCGAACCCATTAACATTCTTCCCCTGGGGAATTCCATTACCGAAAGCGCAGCAGGTCACAATTCATATCGCAGGGCGCTATATCATAAACTAAAAGACGCCGGCTATGATGTTGATTTTATAGGGTCAATGAACCGGGTTTATAATAATAAAATGCCCCCAAACCCCGATTTTGATCTGGATCACGAAGGCCATTGGGGCTGGAGGATTGATGAAATATTGCGGGACTTACCGGGGTGGCTTAATAACTACACACCCGATGCAGCGCTTATTCACCTGGGTTCAAATGATGCAATCCAAAACCAGAGTCTTGAAAGTACCCTGGAAGAGTTTTCCGGTATTTTTGAGGCTTTGCGCACAGACAACCCCGATGTTGTACTGTTTCTCGCTCTGCTTATTCCCATTGGCCGTGAAGACCTGGTTGCTGATGGTGACAATGACCGGCTTAACGCAATCAACGCTGCTTTGCCTGCTCTGAGAGACGAACATTCAACTGTCAGGTCCCCTATAATCATTGTTGACCAAAATACGGGCTTTAACGCCATTGCCGATACTTTTGACAAAATTCATCCCAATAATAATGGAGAAGAAAAAATGGCCAAAAAATGGTTTGACGCATTTGATTCATTTTATACCGGCTATGAATCCCCCTCTCTCACGGTAACCTCTCCAAATGGGGGTGAAGAATTAAAAGCAGGAGAACAGGATACCCTGAAATGGTCATCCACAGGTGGTATTGACAGTGTATTCCTGCAATACCACTCCGGGGAAGAATGGCACACGATATCCGGACCTGTTCCGGATACCGGGAGTTATGAATGGACGGTACCCGATGACGTTTCTAATAATATTATCTTACGAATAAGCACCATAGACAGTAGTGTTTCGGATACAAGTGATGGCGCTTTTTCAATCAGTGCTCCTTTGAGGCTGGCGCTTCCCTCCGGCAAGGGTTTTATCTTTTCAGTGGCAGGACAAGGTATTGTTTATTCCGGGGAATATGGAAACCTCCATTCGGTCTGTATTCGGGAACTTAACGGTCGCCAGATTATCAAACTCTCCGCCAAAGCAGGAAGTATTGCATGGGATGGTAGAAACAAATCAAGAAGGCTTGTATCAAGGGGAGTTTATCTTGCTGAAATTTTAGCCAATGGCAAGTCTCATTCGCTTAAAATATTTATTCATTAAATTGTTTTTTATGGTCACAGTATACCGGTTCAGCTTTTACCGCACCATCTTTCTGCAGCCCAACTGGTTTGCCCACATTCAGGAACACGCAAAACCCTGGCCGACCATTGATACAAACTTAATAAATTGATAATATCGAACAACGAACACAACCCACAGAAAGTGGGAAGAGCCGCTGAAGGCATGACGCTGTAAAAGCAGCCCGATTTTAGATTTAAGAAGATTTTAGCGTTTTAAGCAAATTTTCAGATTATTGAATTCCATGTAACTGAATACATATTATGGGTTGTGTTTAGTTACACGGAATCGTAATATCTTTAAAACAGCCTTATCTTGAACTTCCCAGCCAACTTTCAGGAGAGACTTATTTTAACATCAAAACTTTCCTGACTGCAACACTCTCACCAATCATCAGCTTAACAAAATACTGCCCTGCTTTTAATACATCACCGCTGGAAGAGGCTCCATTCCATGTAATGGTATGCATCCCCGGCTTCATGATACTGGACTCAAACGTATAAACCAACCTACCATCGATTCCATACACTGCTGCACTCACCAGGCTCATCTCCGTTAGCGAAAAGGATATATTCGTATGTACTTTAAAAGGATTCGGTGAAACATTTAAATTTGTGACACGTATTAATTTTCCCTGAACCGGAACGGCATCATTTCCTAACAGTATAAACTCCCTTACCCCGCTATTACCATTAATATCTCTGGCAACGATCTGAATTCTATTCAAACTGTCGGCTTTTGTGCTCAAAGCTGTCCCTGTTACACTTAAGGTCGCCTTTTTAGCGCCGTTAGCTCCCGTAAACGTTCCTTTTGCCCAATCACTCCAGGTACTTCCGCCATCAGAGGATACCCGGTAACTGCCGGAGTAGTAATTGGCGGCAATCTCTGAACCAGATAAAGCCCTGCCCAGTAACTTCACATCACTTACATAACCTGTGTAATAAACATCACCATTTATTACAGACATCCCCACCCGGAGCGGATTCAACATAAAAATAGAATAATTGCTCCAGTCATCACTGGCTGCGAGATTTCCGTCAATATAGAGCCTGCAGGTATCACCATCCCAGCTCACTGCTAAATGGTGCCATTGGTTAGGGGAAAAACTACCGGCGCCCGATATTAGATAAGGCATCGTACCTTTAAGCATATTAACACCTCCCACTACTAATGAATCTCCGCTGGCCCATATCGACATTGATCCCCGGGCATCCGTACCAAAACTGGGTTCGATACCCATGGCAAGTATGGTACCATTATAAACTGCATTACTTGAATTAACCCACATCGACACCGTAAAACCGGTATCACGTCCGAGATAACCAAAACCGCAATCCAGTCGGCTCCCATCTCCATTCAGCTTTAACGCGTTACTGCTACCCCCACCAGTAACCCAGGATGTTGTTGAGGTAAACGCCCCTTTTTTAATTATACCATCAAAACCGTTTCCAGTCGCATCTTTAGCATCATCTTTAAGAGGAAGCGACAAAAGCGTTTTTGCTCTAATCGGGACTTCCCGGGAACCTACCGCAATTCCACTTTCATCTTCAATGAGAACCGTAAAATCAAGGGTTTCACCGTTACGAACAGCTGCAAGCCCGGAAATAGCAGGCGACAAGTCCAGTTTTACCGGAAATTCAGCACTAGTTAATGTTCCGCCCCCGGAAGTTTGAATACTAAACCTGATTTTATTCACTCCTGCCTTATCTTCTGTAAAGGGAACACCCTTCGCCGTTACCGTTTCCAGGTCTGTACTTCCCGCAGTGCCAGTACACTCCGCAGCAGATTCTTCCCAGGTTGTACCTCCGTCTGTTGAATATTCTGCCTTGGCGCTTGAAACGACAAGGCCTGAAGCACTTTTAATATCAATGGACAAGTCGGCAGGCAAACTCTTAATAACACCGTCATTACTCAGATTCATCCAGTCTCGTTCTGTGATATTTACAGAATAGATACGTTTAAAAGTCTGGGGGCCTCTGAAATATCCCGCACTATAGGTATTGGTGATTTTAAACATAATGCGGTTATCGCTGCTGCTTACCTTGTTAAAAGGCACGCCTTTCGCGGAAACGGTCACCCAGTCCTCAGTACCTTTCTGACCGGTAGCGGTTACATTATTGTACTTTATCCAGCGGTAACTGTTATCCACCGACGGCTCAGTAGAGTAGAAACATTCAACGCTTGCAGGGTCGAGACCCACGCCCGCATTCCGTACCTGCACTTCACAATCAGGAGCAGACTGCGTTACCGCCCCTGTAGGGCTGAAATTTTGCCAGACCGGTACCGCACTGGCTTTACCCGTTATACTCTTAAGCAAATTCACACGGCTGGACCAATCAGTATTTGAACGGGTGTTCCAGGCGAACAACCCGATATTCTTCGTATTATCCCAAACAGCCTGATAATATTTTGCTTCATAATGCATTCCGCTCTCGGGATTTACCAGAAGCCAGACCCAGGCACCGACATACTTGCCGGAGTGCTGGTTTTTATAGGTTACCAAAGGAGGCAGATACTGGCTCTGCCAGCTATCAAGATATACCTCGTTGTAGATTCCATCTATGCTGGACCAGGCAAAAAGTATATTGTTGCAATCAACATCGGTCACAATTATAGGAAAGTTGTTAAAAGCAGTGGCCTTCCTACCCCATTTCTGGATTTCGTTGTAAACAGGTTCCGTAAAAGCCTCACCATTCTGGCTGGCACAATTTCCTTCCCAGCCCTTCATCGGTTCATCATGCAATATAAAATCCATACCTACAGCGGCCATGCGCCCGCCTCCCCCGTGGGCCTTATCATAATTGGACCAGCTGTTACCGATAAACCCGGCCACATATATTCCGTGCTCATGGGCCTCCTGGATCCATTCGGCTTGCGTATAATTTTTAGCCCCCCAAAGGTCTGTCTGGAGTACATTTATTCCAGCTTCTACCAACTCTTCAAAGTTCATAGTCGCGTCATCAGGCTCTACTTTTGCGTTTACACTCTTTGTGTTATACAACCAGATAGTCACACTTCCGTTTTGGGGGAAATCAGCCTGAAGACCACCAATGAAAAATACGGTAACTACAATAACAAAACTCTGCATGATATTTTTAAAATGCATTTTCACACCCCCCCTTTTTTACGATACTCAAAATAATCTATTGAGAACTTTAGACAATCAAGATCACTAGATATAGTAATAGACATTATTTTCTTATAATACCATGAAAATAGGCTATTAGCAACAGATCTTTAACCTTTTCATTATTTCCATACATTTCAAAATTTCCATTAATACCTATTTTTTGGTTATTATTCTTTGTAACGTCTTTAACTTGATAGCATTAATTAAACAGCAGCCAATCCAATACAATGATTTACAGAAATAATTTACTTGCAAAGCGCATACTAATACTGACTACTGTGAACTGACTACTGACAACTATTTAACTTTTACAAACAACTGCGGCTGATATGCTTTACCCCGCACATCAACATAATAGGTACCCGTCTTCAAGCCTTCCACATCTATTAACCGCGTTTCTGAACTCAACACAAGCCTTCCTGCAATATCATATATATCGACGAACCGGAAGTTTTCCAAACCTGCTACCTCAAGTCTCTTCCCGGTATTATCAAGACTCAACCGGAAGTTTTTTATAACCGGTTTATTTTTTACCACCGGTACCACAATAGATGTATCCTTCCAGGCATATACGCGTGCCTCAGCTACAATGAGCAACGGATTGTTGTTTGTGCCCTGCATCCGTATATAGCGGTATTTCGTTGTATCTGTTACATCAAGAAACCAGTGTATCCAATAGGGAAAAGGCTCTCCTGTTTTTTCTCCCAAAACAGCATGTTCCGAAAAATCTTCCGTATTAGATGCCCAAATTGCGAAATTACTCCTTGAACTCTTTGCTTCTGCCCCATTATTCCAATAGGGAATAAATTCAATTTTTCCAATCCTGGCCGCTTTTTCCAAATCAACCTGCCAATAGGGATTTAAATCAACACCCCCCTTGGCATTAGCCCAAATCGTTTCCGTATTACCATCAACGGCATTCACTGCACCATTTCCCTGAAAGACAC
>JADFYW010000161.1 GCA_015232855.1 Fibrobacteria bacterium | reverse complement strand
CATTTGCGAACCGAACAAAAACATTTGTGTTTGATCCCGTTGCAGACCGGTTTAATGCACGTTCCGATCCCGATTTTTTCTTGCAAAACAATGCGAAGCCACTGTTTCTGGATGAAATTCAATATGCCCCCGAATTGCTTGCTTCCATAAAACGGGATGTGGACAAACACAAAGAACCGGGAATGTATATCTTAAGCGGTTCCCAGAATTTATCCGTTCTTAAAAATATTTCAGAATCTTTGGCTGGCCGAGTATCTATTCAGAATCTGCTGCCCATGAGCGTGTCGGAACAATACCCTCGGGAAACCAATTCATTTTTATCCTATTGGATTTCAAAAAGTGCTGATGTTTCCCAAAAGGAACTGGACACCCAAAAGTTTGCACTTACCCCACCAGAATCTTTACTTCGTTGCATTTGGAGGGGCGGATATCCCGGACTGCTTGATATGCCCGATTCGCTGGTATCTAATTATTTCCAATCCTATATTCAAACCTATATAGAGCGGGATGTCCGCTCTGTATCTGATATCAAAGCCCTTGGGACATTTAGCCAGTTTTTCGGTTTACTCGCCGCACTTACTTCTTCTGAAATAAACCAGAGTCAACTGGGGCGCGAATTGGGTGTCGATCAAAAAACCGCTTTACAATGGTTAACCGTAGCTGAGGCAACTTACCAATGGATTAAAGTGCCGGCTTTTAGTCGAAATCCGGTTAAGAGGATAAGCGGGAAACCTAAAGGCTATTTTACTGATACCGGTCTGGCCTGTTTCTTGCAGAAAATCATGTCACCGGAAGTGATTATGAGTCACCCATTTCTAGGCCGACTCATGGAAACTTTCATTGTTATGGAAATCAAAAAGCTTACTTCAGCATGGACTATGGAGCCATCGCTCTATCATTACCGTTCACACGGTGGTGGAGAAGTGGATTTGATTATGGATATTAATGGCATCCTTTTCCCTATCGAAATAAAGGCCAAGACAAACCCGTCAGGCAAAGATTGCCGTGGTTTCGATTCGTTTCGAAAAACTTTTCCAGCGGAGAAGATTGGGACTAATTTAATCGTCTGCAGCATTGAACAACCGATGTTTATACGGAAAGCTACAATGGCGGTGCCCTGGTGGGTCCTTTAGGCTTTTTGTATTGAATGGTGCCGAAGAGAAGACTCGAACTTCCATGAGTTTAACCTCACACGGACCTGAACCGTGCGCGTCTACCAATTCCGCCACTTCGGCATCGAGGCCTAATCTCAAAATTATATTGAAAAATGTCAAGGCCAATAGGCCTTTTTTAAGTATTTTGCCATATTATAGGTGATTAAATGGCAGGTTTATTATGACAACACTCATTTCCTGGAATGTGAATGGAATAAGGGCAGTTCTTAAAAAAGGATTTTGGGAATGGTTAATGGCTACTGGTCCTGATATTCTGCTGGTGCAGGAAATTAAAGCTCTTCCCGAACAAATTCCCGGGACTATTGTGAATCCGGAAATAGATGGATACCATGCTTATTGGTGTCCGGCAGAGAAAAAGGGATATAGTGGAGTAGCTGCATTTTGTAAAAATGAGCCACTGTCTGTTTCCAATTTTGGTATCCCTGTTTTTGATTATGAAGGGCGGGTACAGGTCCTTGAATATGACTCGTTTATTCTGGTGAATGCCTATTTTCCAAACAGTCAGGAGGCAGGGAAAAGGCTTTCTTATAAGCTTGATTTCTGTGAGGCCATGCTTAAGTTTTGTCAAAAGGCACGTAAAAAGAAAAAGAATGTGATTGTGACCGGCGATTATAACATTGCTCATACACCCATTGACCTCACCAACCCTAAAACCAACCAAAAAAACCCAGGGTATCTGCCCGAAGAAAGAGCCTGGATGGATAAATTTGTTGGGGCCGGATATGTGGATACCTTTCGTATGTTCAACCAGGATCCCGGGCACTATTCCTGGTGGTCTTATCGGAGGGGTTGCAGAGAAAAGGACATCGGCTGGCGTATCGATTATTTTTGCGTGAATGAGGAATTCAAAAAACAGGTGAAAGAAGCGAGTATCTTAAAATCGGTATTGGGTTCCGACCATTGTCCGGTGTCACTCACTATTCGTGATGCTTGATTTTCTACATTCTTTTTTTGACAGACAGGAACGGGTCCTTGGCTGGCGGGCGATACCTGTTCCGAAACAAACTAATAACACACATTATAAAAACTGGATTGACCAGGGCTGTCATGCTACGATGCATTATTTGCATGACTCTGTTGAGAACCGGGTTAACCCAGCTGCTTATCAACCATGGGCAAAATCAATCATTCTCTTTGCGCTGCGTTACCCCCAACCGGTCTCTGTGGGAAAAAACATGGACTATAAAATAGCTTCTTACGCTTTGGGGGCAGACTATCACCTTTTATGCAGGGGTATATTGGCTGATTTAAAAGTAGCTCTGGAAAGGGAAACACGTGATGCGCCCAATTTCTTTGGTTTCAATGATACATCAGCGGTGTGGGAGCGGGAATTAGCTTATCAAGCGGGAATGGGCTGGAGAGGCAAAAACAGTATGCTTATCAATAAGGACTGGGGAACGATGTTCTTTATTGCCGGCTGTTTTACGGACCTGATATTGGACTATACATCAGACGTAGAAGACGGATGCGGAGCGTGTAAAAAATGCCTGGAGGCTTGCCCTACAGGAGCTTTGTATGAGCCAGGTAAGGTAGATGCCCGGAAGTGTTTGTCTTACCTGACTATTGAAGATCGTAGAAAAGCCGTGGAAAGAGGGGTTCCGCTTTCAAAGCAGGGGACATGGATGTTTGGTTGTGATTTGTGCCAGATGGTATGTCCCTGGAATACTACTGGCGATTTTCTCCAGGATGAAGAAGAATTAAAAAAGTTTAATTTGAGTGGCAGTGAATGGGAGAGTTTGCTTAAAAAAGGCGGAGGCTTTAAAAGTCGTTTCAAAAATACCGCTCTAACCAGGGCCGGGAGAAAAAAGTTGGAAGAAAATCTGGGTATTGTCGAACAGAACCGGCTAGGTTGAAAAAAACTCGCACAGAGTATCCTTGATACATTTATTTAAAAAATATTTTTGATTATAAAATATGGTCTCAGCGCTTTTGTGCCAAGACTAAAAGTGCCGGATGTGACTTATCTGTAGTTCACGACTGAAACGGCCTCTGTTGTAATTATTTCTGCCCCAGTAAATCTTTTTGTTTTGGAATAAGTCCTTAAAATCCAGTTCTATTAGTATGGCATTCAGGAAAAAATATCGGGCTGCTGCATGAAGATAACCTTCGAAAGGGTTGTGGCTAAGGTTGTCATCCATAGCACAGTCATATTCCATCATGATAGAAAAATTCCCCAGAATGACTTTGTCAAAACCAAAATAGAGATTAGGGAAATCATTCGCTCCATCATTTGAAGTGTATCCGTATGTTTCGAGTCTGTTATCAACCACGCTATAATTCACTCCCGCATGCATGCCAAGTTGGGAACCAAGGAATAGATAGTTTTTACTGATAACCAGAAAAAGACCTTTTGATTTAAAATAGTGACGATTCTGGTAGGATGTATAACTGCTCAGAGGACGATTATCAAACCCAAGAGCAATTGAGGGTAACTGATAGGACTCCTGTAAAGCACGGTATTTGAGAGCTACGCCAGGTATGAAAAAGTCAACCTTACCCTGATTAATGAGGTGATCAATACCCCAGCCAATACCGAGGTTGATATTGTTTCCTACTCCCAGGTCAACCGAAGTCGTCAGGCCACCGCCAAAAAAGAATCTGAAATTCAGATCATAATAGGCCTTTGATAGAAGACCTGTCGTTGGACCATCTATGAGCTTTCGCGCAAAAATATTTTCCAAAGGAAAGGAATTTGTAACCAGAAAAATTAACGTCAGGTATATTAATCGCATTCTTATCATAGCTGAAAATCTAAATAGAATGAGTACCAGGTAGTGAGGAAAAAAGAATAATTTTTTTCCAATCAACGTTGAAGGAGAAAATCAATTCAAAAAATCAAAATAGGAAACATCGTTCAGTTTCTGTTGGAATTCTTTAGGGGACAGGTTTATATTTTTGATGCTGGTTTTAGCACAAGTGGTAAGGTTGTACCTCACCACACAAAATTTATGTGGCATTTTTACAGGACTACCAAATACATATCCAACATAATCATTGCCCTCTTTACGGAGACAGGCAATTTTAACAAATATCTTAGGAATAAAGAATGCAATTCCCGGAGGAATAAAATGGACGGCCCTGTCTTTATCAAAAACGACTTCAGTTACCCCCTTATCAGGTGTTGACCGTATAACGCCCTTGATATCTTGCTCAAGTTTAATTGCAGCTCCAAATGTATAGGGGATTTCTTGTGTATAGGCTTTTGTTAATAGAATACGCATTTTAGTTTGCTTATTCTTCTGATATAAAGCAATGCCTGTAAAATTTTGATACATAACGGTTGGGAGTTTTATTTTTGGTTCAAAAACTCCCTTTTTTTGTTGCCTGGCATCTCTGAAATAGGACTTGGTTTTATGAAATGCCTGACCAAAATTCTCTCCGGGAATAATTATTTTTTTCTTCTGCTTCACTATCCGCATATCATTTTTGTAGCTGTGATAGAGATGGGATATGATATCTATCTCATGGATTTTGGTGTAACTGCTTTGCTGAGCAACTTCTAAAGCAGCTATCTGGATGCCTCTTGTAGACAAGTATACTTTTCCATTCGTTTTTTTCTTTTTTGCAGAACACGGGGTTGAAGAGGATATCAAGAGAATGAAAATGAGAAACATCCGGAAAGGCTTTAATAATATTTGTTCCATATGTTTGGGCTCCCGCAAAAATTCAGAGTAATTAAGGTATGACAGGTAGGGTAGCTGGCCGGGTTTTCATCTTGAAAGTAATGGAAAAAATCCTGGGTATATTGTAAAAATTATGCTCAGGTTTTTGAGCAGCCATATTTTTATGGCAACGTTAAACAGCACTCAACTCAAGACAACGAGATTGAGTCACTACTATAGTTATGTTTTTTGGCATGCACAAAGCAAGCCAAAAATGGTATTGTGCTAGGGGAGGGTTACAAGCGCATTAGATGTGAGGACATACTTATAGTTTTTTCTCATGTACTGATCCTGGTCGTCTTTTTCGTTTACAACGGACATTTGTTCTTTGTCTATCTCCCAGGTACCAACATAGGATATAATGCCTGTTTCTACGATTATCTCTTTATGTTCATCTTTTTTCAGTGATTGGATATTAATATTTTCATTTTCTTCAGTCGTAATTGTTTCGATGGTCCATTCTCCTGGTGCAAATTCAGTGAAAAAATTTTGCATACCACCATCACCAGAAAAAGACTCTATGGGCATTTTCTCAATCTGCTGGTTTTGGACGTTCTTAAAAGAAACAATGAATTTTTGCCCAAAACGGTGTCCATGATTAATTTTCCCATAAATGAGACCAACCGATTTCTCCGGATCAATATGATAGTCCCTGTTTATCTTACTTACTTTAATTTCGGGCTTGGTGTTTGAACAACTCATCACAGCCAAAGCAACAAATACTCCAAGCAGAAGTTTTGAAAAGGAAAAATAACGCATAGTAGCCCCTTATTTTTATTTTACAATAAAATACATGAAAAGGCATTAAAAATAAAGCATTAATGGAGTTTTGGGGATAATAACACAGCCTGAAAGAATGACACAGGTAATAGAATAAGGCTGTTTTATAACAGCAACCGCTTTCAGGCTGCCTTATGCTATTTCAGCGAGTTTGCGAATTGCCGTCCCGGCAGCCATAAACCCAAATATGGGTGGGATATAAGAGATACTTCCGACCTGTTCACGCTCTCTTCCCCTGGCAAAGTTTTCTGATTCTTTAATAGCTTCAAAATAGGGGGCATCCTTGTCATTACTTGGGATTTCAAGAGAATATACACAGGTAATGCCCTTATAAATTTCTAATCGATGTAATCTTTTACGGATTATGCGGGCAAGGGGACAATTTTTAGTTTCAGAAATATCTCCAACCTGGATAAGTGACGGATCCACTTTATTGCCTGCACCCATGCTGCTAATGATGGGTAGTTTTTGCTCATAGGCTTTTTGTAAGAGGTGTATTTTAGGATTCAGGCTGTCAATTGCATCAATAATTATATCAGGCGGGGTGGCCAGCATCTTATCAAAAGACTCTACATGGGCAAAATCAAGATGAGCAATCACTTCGCAATCAGGGTTTATTTGTTTAATACGCCGTTGAGCAATTGCTGTTTTAGGCTGGTGAAGGGTTGATTGCAATGCGAACAGTTGCCGATTAATATTAGATGGCTGTATGAGTCCCATATCCATGAGAGATAGTTTTCCGATACCTGCGCGGGCCAGAGCTTCAACAGCATAGGAGCCTACTCCTCCAAGTCCAAAGACAGCGACATGAGATTGGGCGAGGCGTTTGCAGCGCTCTTTACCGATAAGCATTTCTGTACGTGAAAATAGAGACATTAATATCCTTTTGGGAAAAGTTCAATATGGCAAGATACTAAAATATAATGAAAATTAAATATCTTGAAATTTCCCTAAAAAAGGCAAAAAGTCTATGAAAACAACATTTTAGAATGAAATCATGGCGGGAATGGACTGCTTTTACTGGTTTTAAAATGATTGAAGATTGAAGATTAGCGATTTTAGATTTCAGAAGTTTATTGATGATAGGCAGAGAAACATCAAAAAAAATTATTGAACTTTAAATTATAAAAAAAGTCTTTCAAAGTTTTTTTTTGTTAGTAAAGATATTTCTTCTCTGGAAAGACTTTTTATTTCTGCAACGGCATCTACTACCATTTTGAGATTTGCGGGTTCGTTAAATGTGTTCTCCGGAAAAAGCGGATGAACGGGGAGAAGATCAGGACTGTCGGTTTCTATGAGGAGCTGATTGTCCGGTACAGCCAATAAAGCTTTCCTGCCTTTTTTGTTTCCGGTGCGGGTGATAGTCCCACTAAAAGAAAAGTACCAGCCGTTTTTTGCGAGATGGGAGACCAGTTCTGCGCCTCCTGAATAGGAATGAAAAAGTCCTGTCAGACCACAATCTACTTCTGTGAGAATATCAATCATTCTACCCCAGGCCTTTCGACAATGGATAGAAACAGGTCTCTTTAAGCTCTGCGCAAGCAGAAGTTGTTTGATGAAGACCTCTTCTTGCAGGTTCTTGTTAAAACTTTTTAGGGCAAAATCAAGTCCGATCTCTCCTATACCGGATGGCCCTGCAAGTAAATGGGTTTTGAGGTCTTCAAGCCAGTTGGCTTGAAGTTTGTCTACATACCAGGGATGTATGCCAAAAGAAGGGATAACCGTTGTGGGATAATATTGAACTATTTCCTGAACATTATCCCAGTCTTTGGGGCGTGTCCCGCAGCACATTATCTGGGAAACATCACAGGACACAGCCCTCTTCATGATATCATGAAGATAAGGCTGTAATTGAGTATCCTGCAGATGACAATGAGAATCAAAAAGATGTACCATGGTTTTTAAATATACTTGAATTACAGAAACATGGGTAGAATTCAAATTACATTAACATCTGATTATTTCTTGATTCCCAGGAAAATACCTCCTGCCATTACAAGAGCAATACCTGCTATTTGGGCAGGTACCAGAGATTCATTAAGTACGAACCAGCTGATTATAATAGTCACAACAGGCCCCATACTTCCTATCACTGATACCCGACTTGCGCTTATTAATTTTAGACCCCAGGTCATTAAAAAAACAGGGAAAAAGGTGGAGAAAATAGCCATGAACAGAGTGTACAGATAAATGTGGTTGTGTACCTTGAGAGAATGGATGCCCCCTCCCTTTATCATAAAGTGAATAAGGATGGCGCCTGAGGATATAAGCATACCATAAGACGCCAGGCTTACGGGCCCGATTTTTTTAAGCAGACTCTTGTTGCCAATTAAGAAAACCGCAAAACAAAGAGCAGCCATGGCAACCATAAACATGCCAAATAAACCACCGCTTCCGGAAATGTTCATATCATTCATAAATGTCATGGTGATACCGCCATAGCATAGAAAGAACGGCAGCAGGAGTGACTTTTCCATTTTTTCCTTCAGGAAAATCGCTGACAGAATAATAACAAAAGATGGGTTCAGGTACAGTACCAGGCGTTCCATCCCGGCAGATACATACTGCAGTCCTATCAAATCAAAAAAATTTGCCAGGTAATAACCCATGATTGCGAGGCATCCAATCAAGCACCACTCTTTTATGGTTATGGCCTGGTAGTTGTATTTTTTGTTCCGGTAACGGATAACCAGGGCTGTAGTCACGAATAAGGGAAATGCCATGAGCATACGAAGAGTCATGAGCGTTACCGGTTCAATTCCATAACTATATGACTTTTTAACCAATACTCCCTTTAACGAAAACAAAAGGGTAGAGATAGCAATAGCCATGAATCCCAGCCGTTGCTGGGAACATATTGCCGTTTTCATGATTGTTCCTTTCCTTTTAAAACATACAAACAAAAAAAGCCCGCTCTTTAGAGAGCGGGCCATAAAAAAATAATTTACAATTTATCTTATCGGAATCCGCTCATACTATGTACATAGACGCTTTTTAGCCATGTAGTAGACCAACGTCTGTACGCGCTTATGTTAATACGATATGTATGACGGATGTTATTCATGTTCTTAATTATAATCAAACGTAAAAGAAAGTCAAGTAGTTTTTTTGTTATCCCAGGGCATGGTGGGGAGTTGGTGGAGGTACTTGATGTAATTTTCTTCCTGGAATTTCCGTTTTTCTTTCATCATGTCATATACTTCTCCAGCCATGGCACTCGCAAGCATTTTCATAATATCAGATTTAACCACACCTTCTTCTATCAAACGATTAAAGGTCCCTTTTACTTCAGGGGGATTATTAGAACGTATTTGCACTTTAACTGCGTTTTTAAGCTCTTCGCCGAACTCTTTGCCAAAACTATCTGTATTAGTCATAAAATTCTCCTTTTTTTGCAAAGTTAATTTAAGACCACACAGCTGTAAAAAAGTACTCCTGAATTTTCATTTTGTTGGGTAAATTAAAATACTGCTGGTTGAACTACTGCACAAAATAGTGAACAAGATGCTCCAAAAGGTCTAAAATAAGCACTGACTGAAAAAAGTGATTTTTGCTTGAAAAAATACTGGACTTTTGATGATAATCGTGGTACAATGAGATCAGGCGGTGTACTCCGTCTTTCCCACTAACACATCTCCAAGAAAAAATCTATGAAACGCTTTTTTACGCAAATATTTTTTGTCGCCCTGGTTGCCATCACTCTGCTCAGTGGATGTAAAAGCCAGGTTAATGATGAAAAACTCGGGAAGCTTTCCACGCGTTTTATAGATAACTGCGATATAATTGAACTAAATATGCAACGCCTGCATAATTATAAGCAAGGCGAGCTTTCTGACGGCCAGTTTGTTGAGAAAAAGATTGTTATAAAAAAGGCGTTAATAGAAAATATCAAAATTGCTTCTCAACTGCCGTCACGGGAATTTAAATCGTTTACCCAGTTATTAAAAAAACTAGCCAGGTACATGGACAAGGACAAAGAAGCCATGCAGAATAGGAATAGCTTTTCGCGTCTTATGGCGCAATACCACCGAAATCTCGGTGAACTTATGCTTCAGTACATGAGGATCATTCAAAACCTGAATCGGAAAAACGCGCAACGAAGACTGCATTCTTAAGTAGAACTGTACATTTTTGTTAATCGCCCGTATCAAACCTAAGGAGATGCGGGCGATGCCTTTTTAGGGGTTATTTTTAATTTAATTTTGGCAATGTCATGAAATATCAAAAACACAGATAGTTAAAATCCTAATTATTAAATACACCGCCTTACCAGCATCCTGCTTTCGGCGGCATTCCCAACTTCCTGTTGGTCGTAAATCCTAAACAACCGAGATTTCATGAATAAAGTGCCTAACAAGCTTCATCGAAATCCTAA
>JADFYW010000160.1 GCA_015232855.1 Fibrobacteria bacterium | reverse complement strand
TACAGTTAAATGCCCTTGATCAGACTATTCTTCAGGCAAAAAAACAGTTAGAAGCTACTTTTGATTCTATCGCCGATGGTATCATTGTAATAGATACAACCTACCGCATTACCCGCCTTAATAAAACCTATGCAAAGTTTATCAATCAACCCCTTTCAAATATTCTCGGGCAAAAATGCTATTATGCCTTACGCAATCTCGACCACCATTGCCCGGAATGTCCAATAACCAATATCAGCTATCATGAAGGTTACAGTTGCATCCTAAATGGCTCAAAACTGCAGATTGAGGTTACTCCCAATATTTCTGATGGTCTGGTAGAAAATTATATAGAAACGATTCGTGATGTAACCAGATTTGAAAGCCTTCATGAACAGTTACGCCGCTCGGAACGACTGGCCACTATTGGAACTATGGTCGCAGGTATTGCCCATGAAATGAACAATCCTCTTTCAGGTATTTCCGGGAATTCACAACTTATGCTTGCTACACCAGAAAAATATGGTTTAAACCCCAAAGGTGCCTCCCGGGTTAAAACAATTTTTGATTCTGTGCAAAAAGCTACCCAGATTATGGAAGATTTACTTCACTTTGCCAGACCTTCAAATACCCATTTTCGTAGAATTCATTTAAAAGATCTCTTTAATAGTGGAATAAAATTTATTGAAAAACATAATATTGAGTCTATTTCTTTTGCGACCGATACAGATTCTGAACCACTAGCGATCTGGGGAAACCATGAACAGCTTCAAGAGATTTTTGGCAAAATACTTCTCAATTCTGTTCAGGCTATTCAGGAGGTTCAGTCCAAGGATTCCCAGTATAAAGGTGAAATCAGCCTTTCCGGTAAACTAATTGGCAATAACGTTATGGTCTCTATCTCTGATAATGGTTGTGGGATACCCGAAAAAAACATTGTAAAAGTTTTCGACCCCTTTTTTACTACAAAAGAGCCCGGAAAAGGGGTCGGATTAGGGCTAAGTCTTGCTCACAGGGTCATTACTGAGCATTTCAGCAATATCAAAATAATCTCACAAAAGGCAGGAACTCAGGTCCAAATTATTTTTCCTGTTGATAAACCTGATATAATTTGAATACAATAGAGGGAAAGTGAGATTTGTGAATGCAAAAGATTCTTGTTGTAGATGATGAGCCTGTAATACAGAGTATGCTCCAGGATTTTCTGGAGTCAATTTATGACGTTACTGTTTGTGCTAATGGTGATAGTGCATTACAACAGGTGAAACTACATTTCTTTGACTTGGTTATCAGTGATATAAATATGCCCGGTATGAAGGGTTATGAATTGTTATCACGGATTAAAACAATTTCACCTGAAACAAAAACAGTACTTATCACCGCCTACAACGTGGATGAATATATACGCTTGGCCCGCACCCACGGTATCTGCAATATTATTTCAAAAACGGCTCCTTTTAATTTTAAAGAGCTCGAAATGCTGGTAAAAGGTCTTATCAGCGGAGATGTATTTGGCATAGAGAAACATCTCGGTAAGGGTTATCAGGTGTTAGGTGCCTTTGTAATAAAAAATTCTAATGAAGCCAAAAATGTACGAAGTAAAGCTTTGAAACTTATCCCCCCGCTTCCTCGGGATGAGAATGAGATCAAACTGGTTTTTGATGAAATTATAACCAATGCTATTTATCACAGTCCCATGCTTGAAAGTGGACAAAAAAAATACGAAGAATACAAGTACATTGAGCTCCAAAAAGAAGAATATATACATGTGACTATTGGTCAGGATGAAGAAAAAATTTGTATCAGCATTCTTGATAGACAAGGAAATCTTGATAAAGACCGGGTTATCTTTCTCATAGACCGACATGTCAACGCTGAAGGTATTTTTGATGAATCAGGCAGAGGTATATATATGTCACGTCTCTTTTCAGATCGTATCCACATAAATATAGACCCAGGAAACATGACAGAATTTATCATCATGTACTATCGTAATCCCAATGCTTTTAAGGGATATAAGCCACTGTATATAAACCAGCTTTAGCTTTTATCACAGCAGTTCAGCCCTCCTGCAGGCCGTAAAATGTTCTTCATTTTCCTGAGGGAAATAATCCATTTGTTCACATTTGGCCTCACTCATTGTACACCGGTCATAAAATCGGCAGCCATTGGGAAAGTCCTGGGGTGAAGGTACCGCACCGGGAATAGCAGTTAACCGCCTCTTTGTATCAGAGAGTTTTGGGATAGAATGAAGTAATCCCTTTGTATAAGGGTGTTTGGGACTTGACAACACCTCATTTGTTTTCCCTGATTCCACAATTTGTCCTGCGTACATTACAGCCAGATTATCCACCATGTTTTTGACAATACCAAGATCGTGGGTAATGAGAATCAAAGCCATTCCCCGGCTTACTTTAAGAGACTTAATGAGTTCCAGAATCTGTTGTTGGATCGTTACATCAAGAGCGGTTGTTGGTTCGTCAGCAATTAACAGTTTAGGGCGGCATGCCAGAGCCATGGCTATCATAATGCGTTGCCGCATTCCCCCGGAAAGTTCATGGGGATAAGTCTTATAGATACGTTCCGGATTGTCCAGGCCCATTTCTCTGATAAGCACAAGAGTTTCCTGCAGAGCCTGCTTCGAAGTAACTTCCCGATGATGTACCATTGACTCGCTTATTTGTTTCCCACATTTCATGAGTGGATTTAAACTTGTCATCGGGTTCTGGAAAATCATCGAAATATCATTTCCCCGTATTTTTTGCCAGTCTTTTTCTTTTAACCCTAAAAGTTGTTTACCATTAAAGCTCAATTTGTCAGCAGTAACTTCTGAAATACCTGGTTCCAAAAGGCCCATCAAGGCTTGTACCGTCACCGATTTGCCACAGCCTGATTCTCCAACAATTGCAAGAGTCCCCCCATCCGGAAGTCCTAAAGAAAACCTGGATACCACTGGAACCATCACGTTATCCATACGGAATTTTATACTTAACCCTTCCACTTTAAGCATCAGGGACGCTCCAACGGAAAATGACAAGCCACCTGAGGGAAATCTTCGCCCTGTAACGGTGGTATCTCTTTTACACATTTGTCCTGTTTGAAAGGGCAACGGGAATGAAAAGAACATCCAGCGGGAACATGAGATAAAGAAGGTGGTTCTCCCGGAAGTATTATGGGTGGTGAATTAATATCAAGAGTAGGTATCGCCTTTAAAAGAGATTGGGTATAGGGATGCCTGGGAGCATTGAAAATTTCTTCCCGCAAACCGGATTCTACAATTTTCCCCAAATACATAACATAAACCGCATCAGAAATAGTATTAATCAAAGAGAGGTCATGCGATATAAACATAAGAGAAAGATTCATTTCTTTCTTCAATTTTAGCAATAAATGAATAATCTGGGCCTGAACCGAAACATCAAGGGCAGATACTATTTCATCACAGATAATGAGTCGGGGAGAGAGCCCGATTACTCTGGCTATACCAAGACGCTGCCGCTGCCCTCCACTAAAGGCATGGGGAAACCGATCAATATAATCTTTAGACAATCCTACTTTCTCAAGCAAATCCCCTACCCTCTCCCGAACATCTTTTTTACTACAAATTTTGTGAACCAATAAAGGTTCTGAGAGTATTTCAAATACTGTATGCCGTGGATTAAGGGAAGAATAGGGGTCCTGGAAAATAATCTGGTACTCTTTGCGAAACGGGTCCCAGGAAGCGCGTTTTTTTATATCAAGTTTATGCCCGGACAAAACAATCTCACCATCCCTCACCGGTGTCAACCCGAGAATTGAGCGTCCTAAAGTACTTTTTCCACAACCTGATTCCCCAACAACAGCAATAATTTCACTTTCATTAATAGAAATACTCACATCGTCCACAGCCTTCAAGTAATGTTGTACCCGCTTGAACACCCCACCTGTTACCGGAAACCAGGTTTTTAAATGACGTACCTGTAAAACTTTATTCATTTCTATTTCCAGCCCCGACTTCAGGTAAAAAACAAGCTACCCGATGATGAGGTTTACATTCCTTTAACTCGGGTTTAGCAGTACAAGAATCAAAAGCCTCCCCACAACGTTGCCGAAATCTGCAACCAGACTCAAATTCAGAGGGTTGAGGGACCTGGCCAGGTATGGGAACCAATTCCGTTTTTGAAGCAAGATTAGGTAAAGCCTTCAGTAAACCAAGGGTATAAGGATGCTGTGGATGACGAATAAAGTCTTGTACCTGATTTTCTTCTACGATTCTGCCCGCATACATAACGGCCAATCGGTTCGCATATTGTGCTATCAGGTTAAGGTTGTGTGTGATAAGCAGTATAGCAGTGCCGGATTCTTTTTGCAACTCACGTAATAATTCCATTATTTGTGCTTGAACAGTTACATCAAGAGCTGTGGTCGGTTCATCGGCAATAACCAGACCAGGTTTTAAAAGTAAGGCCATTGCTATCACAATCCGCTGCAGCATACCACCCGATAATTCATGGGGATAAGCTGCCAGGATACGACCAGGATCTGAAAAGCCCACCCGTCGCAGAATAGTATTAATCCGGCCCCTAAGGTTGCCCTTTTTTTCTTGGAGAGGATGATAATCATAACATTCTTCCAACTGTCGTTTGATAGTCTGCAATGGGTTAAGCGCTGAGAAAGGTTCCTGAAAAATCATAGAAATTTCTGCACCGCGCAGGGCCCGCATATCCTCTATACTCATTTTGAGAATATCTCTACCTCTAAAAAGGATTTCACCACTGAGTATCCTGCTCGCAGGCATAGGTAAGAGACGCAACACTGATAAAGCTGTTACTGATTTTCCACAGCCCGACTCCCCCGCAAGTCCAAAAACTTCCGCTTCATTAATTGAGAAACTCACTTGGTCAACGACTTCAACATATCGGTCATCCATGGTAAAGCCAATGGACAAATCTTTGACTTCGAGTATGGGAAGAGGCTTATTCAAGATAACTATCCGATTTAGGGTCAAAAGCTTCACGCACACCTTCTCCGATAAAGGTGGCCAATAACAGAGTAAAAAACAGGGCACATACCGTGGAAATGGCTATCCACGGCGCATATAAATTACTCAGTCCCTGACTCAACAATTCTCCCCAGGAAGGTGTGGGCGGTTGTAAACCAAACCCAAGGAAGTCAAGGGCCGTGAGTGAGCTGATACCTCCTATTAAACTAAAAGGAAAAATGGTAATTACCGGAGTAAGCCCGTTTGGAAGAATTTGCTTGAAAAAAATCCGAAAATGTCCCAGACCCAGTGATTTAGCTACCTGCACATAATTCATGTTTTTTAACTTAAAAAACTCCCCTCGCATATAGTAGGATAAGCCAATCCATTGAAAAAAAGACATTATAGTCAACAAAATCATAAAACTGCGCCCATACCAGGTGCCTATGAGAATAACCACATACAAAAAAGGAAGTGCAGACCATATTTCAATGAATCGCTGCATGGCAATATCATATTTACCTCCAAGATATCCCTGCAAACCACCTATGATGATCCCCAGGACCGTAGAAGATAATGCAAGTAAGAGTGCAAACAACATACAAATCCTAAAACCATATAATAGTCGTGCAAAGACATCTCGTGCCATGGTATCCGTCCCCAGCCAATGGCGTAATGAAGGTGGATGCGGAGGCTCACCAGACAGGTCTAAATAAGAATGAAGCGGATCATGAGGAACCGGAGGAAAAATCATGAATGATTTTTTTTCGTTAAAATGACTTTGTTTTTGTAAAGCAAAGTAATCCGCTTCGGTACGATACTCTCCTCCAAATTCCTGACTCGGATAAAACCGCAGTATAGGAAAATATACATTACCATTATAGACCAGCACATAGGGCTTATTATTAGCTATTAACTCACAAAAAAGTGATAGAAAAAAAACTATCCCCAATATCCACATAGCATAATAAGCGCGTTTTACTTTTTTAAACCGCCGGAACCGTCTTATGCTTAACTCAGAAAAAAACAAATCATCCTCATCAATCAAATTTAATCCGAGGGTCTATGACCACATACATAATATCTGAAAAAAGTCTGCCCATAAGGGTGAGTACACTCGTTAAAAGAATAATCCCCATCACCACATTATAGTCCCGGTTTATAATAGAATTATATACCAAAAGCCCCATACCATCAATATCAAAGACCTTTTCTATTAACAAAGCGCCCGCAAACATAAGCGTAAAAATTTCGCTCAAACGGGTAGCGATGGGGATAAGCGCGTTTCTCAAAGCATGACGCCATATTGCTGTTTTAAAACTGGAACCCTTAACCAGGGCTGTCCGGATATATTCTTTGCGAATTTCTTCCAGCAAAGAATTTTTCATGAGCATCGTTAGAAAAGCAAATTCGCTGGCCATATAACAAATAATGGGTAATACCATGTGATGCATAAAATCAAGTATACGCCCAAACAAAGATAATTCCTCAAAATTATCTGAAACGATCCCAGACAATGGAAACCAGTTAAAAACTGACCCGCCACAAAACAAAATGATGAGTAAAATACCCAGTGCATATCCAGGAATCACATACCCTGTAAAAATAACTGCTGAAGAAATAGAATCAAAAACGCTGTGATTTTTTACTGCCTTATAAAGTCCAAGAGGAACGCATATCAGGTAAGAGAGTAAAAAACTCACCAAACCAAAAAAAAGTGAAATAGGAAATTTGGAAGCAATCACATCCCAGACAGGTTCTTCATAACTGTATGATGTCCCCAAATCGAGCCTGAATACATTGCCAAGCCATAAAAAATAGCGTGTTACCGCCGGTTTATCAAAGCCGTAATATGTTTTTATGTTTTCAAGTTCTTCTTCAGTAATAACCCGGGAGGCATCCTCACCCTGAAGGCTCGCCGAAGCCTTCAATTTGGATACCATCTCTTCTACAGGCCCCCCTGGAACCAACTGAATGAGAGAAAAGCATACAAGAGTGATTCCCAGGATAGTGGGTATCATCAGTAAAATACGCCGGGTTATATAGGCAATCACTCAGTATACCGGACTCTAAAAGGAAGCTGAGGTAAAATAGTATCATCTTCCTGCGCTTTCTTGAGGCGCGCTTCTTTCTCTTTGTCGAGCCACCAGTATGTAATAATAGCATCCTCCCGGTTGTATTTGTCATAGACATATTCAGGAGTGCCAAATTTATTCCAATATAAAAGACGATTATGGTCAGACTGCCATAACAATACATAGGGAATAATTTCATTTAAACGTTTATCGATAAGGCGGAGAATATCATTTCGTTTATCCATATCAGATTCCAGTTTCTGTATCTCAATGAGACTATCAATAAACGGATCTTTCACGCCGGTAATATTGTTACTGGCTTCCTGATCTGCCGTACTTGAGTGCCAGACCGCTTCAGGATCCCGCAACCGGGATGCTCCCCAGGCAATCCAGTACATATCAAACTCATGGGCATCCAGTTTCTTACGAATGGATGACCAGGACAATTTTTGGATGCTCGCCTGTATGCCAACACTCTTCAGATCTTCAACATATATGTTTAAATGGCGCAAATCCTGAGAAGCAGTAACAAAAGTAATTTCAAAGACAACACCAGCTTTTATCAATTGTCCTTTTCCGTCAACCTTCCATCCGGCATTTTTCAACAATTCCCGGGCTTTTTCCGGATCATACTTCAACAAAGGTATATCGGGATTTTGATTGCCTGGATATAAATCAGGATAAAAAGAATTCAATAAAAAATATTGATTATACATCAGTTTCTCATTCATCAATTCTCTATTCAAGAGATGACATAATGCCTCGCGTACCCGTTTGTTCTTAAACTTCTCGCTTCGAAGATTTATTGCCATACCCTGAAAACCTTTAGGTTCCTGATTTATGATTTTTTGTTTAACAACCCAACCCTTGTTTATTTGATCAAAATCAGTTTTTTTCATCCAAATAGAGGATGTGTAAATTGCATAAACATCATAGTCACCTTTTTTAAATGCCTCCAGTGCTTTATTTCTGTCCACAGTGAATTTGTATTTAATCTCATTAAAATTGTACTTATGCTGGTTGTATTTTTTTATCCGCCCCCACCAGTCAGAACGGCGGCTAAGGGAAACAAAACGGTCTTTACGAACTTCTTTTATCTGATAGGGCCCACTAACCACAGGAAATGAAAATTTTTGTTTATTAAAATCTTTACCTTCCCATATATGTTTCGGGAAGGCATACATACCACCTGCTTCATAAAAATTTTTCCAATGAGCTTCTTCTGAAGTGATTTCTATAGTTTTTTCATCAATTATTTTGGGACGGGAAAATCTCTTTAAGCCAACTCGAAACAGAGATGTTAAATTTTTAGGATTCATAATCACATCGTAATAATATTGCACATCCATTGCGGTTATATTTTTACCATCACTCCATTTCGCAGCGGGATGAATTTTAAACCGAAAGGTTTTTTGATCATCTGAAACTTCCCAGGATGCAGCCAGGATGCCAACCGGTTTATTCTTTGTGGAATGCATACCAACCAAAGGTTCAAACAATAACCCGGTTATCTCTGCCGAAAGACTATTGTTATCCAGAAAGTAATTTAATGCTTTTGGATAAGAACTGCCCCAGGTTGCCAATTTCCCCCCTGGCAGTGCTTTAATATTTGCAATAGGATCACTTTCACCTTGCATAGACTCTGAAGGATTTTTTTTCGAACTGAGTGTTTTTTTTGAGCCCACATTTTCAATAGTCTTTTTCTTTGCCTGTTGCTTATCACAGGAAAAAAGAAGTACCAGAGTAAAAAGAAGAGTATACGTAGTAATAAAAATTTTCCTAAACATTTTCACACCATTCCTTTAAGACCTTAATACTTAAAAAGTAAAAAAAACTCAGCGAAAGCATACAAAAATTGAGTTGAAACACCATTACTCTGGCTGCTACTTCAACGTGTACCTGAGCAGCTACACACAAGAGCTGATTACCAAAATAATCAAAACGGAACAAAGACCTGCTAATTATCTTCGTTAATTATAGCTCCACGGGATTCCAGGGCCATGCGCGCAGCAACTTGTTCTGCGGCCTTTTTTGTCCCACCACTTCCATGTCCCCACTCTGTATTTTGTATATGTACACCTATTTTAAACTGTTTATCATGTTCGGGTCCCCATTCATCTATCACTTGATATTCGGGAATTCCCAAACCTTTAGACTGAGAATACTCAAGCAGGTTACTTTTATAATTTGCATATTTTTCATCATTCAATACATCTTCCATAATTGGAACAAGAGAAGAGTGAATGAGCTTTACCGCAGGCTCAAGGCCTCCATCAAGATAAACAGCACCCAAAACAGCTTCATAGACATCCGCAAGAATACTTGAGCGATTCGCGCCACCAGAGCGTTTTTCAGCTTTACTTAGAAATATAAAATTACCAATCTCCCATTCTCTGGCACAAATTTTTAACACACGAGAACTCACGACCAGTGCTTTCATCTTTGAGAGCTTACCCTCTCGCTTACCGGGATATTGTCTGTACAAATATTCGGTAATAACAAGATCAAGCACTGCATCACCCAAAAATTCCAGTCGTTCATTGGAATATTCAGCAGTGCTATTCCCACGGCTGTGCACATAGGACCGATGAGAAAGAGCTAGTTTTAATAGAGAAATATCTTTAAAGGTATGCCCAAGGCGATCTTCTAAACGAGCCAGAGTAGATGATGCATCCTGGCCAGGTTTAAAAAAAGAAAAAATGTTTTTAAAAAAACGCATTTATGAAAAAAAGCGCCTTTAAAAATGGCGCTTTTAAAAATCAGAAATAGAGAAAGTTAAATTTTCTTTTTAACGTAATCTAGTACGTCTGAAACCTTTTTGAGCTTTTCAGCTTCATCATCGGGTATTTCGATATCAAATTCATCTTCCAGTGCCATAATTAATTCAACCTGGTCAAGAGAGTCGGCGCCAAGATCATCAACAAATGTTGCTTCAGGTTTAACCTGTTCTTCCTTTACTCCCAATTTTTCAACAATCACTTTGGAAATCTTTTCCATAATTTCTTCTGA
>JADFYW010000015.1 GCA_015232855.1 Fibrobacteria bacterium | reverse complement strand
GATTTATACGAGTTCTATCAAAAATGGTATTATACCGCGGTACGTGAGGCTCTTAATTATTACCCTTTCAAAGGGGATTATGCAGAGCTGGCTAAACTCTTGATTCCACAAATTACTGAGTCGGAAGCAAAGAAAGCTATTGCTTTACTCAAACGTCTTAAGTTTATTAAAAAGAACAAACAAGGACGATTTGCGCTTACTTCACGTTTTATATCTACAGGAGACGAATGGCGATCTATTGCTATCCGTTCTTTCCAGAAGGAAACCATACAACTGGCAATTAATGCTCTTGATACCATCCCTAAAGATATGAGAGATATTTCTACCGTCACCGTTACCCTTTCACCGGATTCCGTTGCAAAAGTAAAAGAAAAACTAACAGCTGTCCGGCAGGAAGTGTTAAAGATTGCCCATCAGGAAGAAAATGCCAGCGGTGCTTACCATGTAAACTTCCAGTTATTGCCCATCGCAAAGCATTGGCCGGAGGTGGGTAAATGAATAGATTAATTGTTTCGCTTTTAATAATGCTGCTTTTGCTTTTGATAGCATGCAGTGAAAATGCGACCCTTACCGGAGAGCCTGGGACCGGATCGGAAACAACGAATGGGATTGCTGCATTGGTAGTTGATGAAAATGGGGCACCGGTTGTGAGCGCCAGAGTTTTTATCAGGCCAAAAGATTTTTTAGAAGATACCTCTGGAGTGGGAGTGGATAGGGAACCGGATGCCTATAGTGATACCTCAGGCAAGTTTTTCCTTGATTCTGTTGCAAAGGGTGAATATGTGATAGAAATATTATCAGGGGATGACAGCGCGGCTCTGGTGGAGTGTACTAAGGAAGATATTGACACGCTGAATATCGGAGAAATAAAAGTGACCCCGGTCGCTTCCTTCTCAGGGAATATTGACCGACAAAACATCCCTCCTCAAGTAAACATCTATGTGCAGGTGTATGGCTTAGATCGAATTCAACGGGTTGGGCCACAAGGCGAATTTCGCTTTGAAGGTATGCCACCGGGAGACTATAAACTTCGCATGCTTAGTAATGATACTTCTCTGGGTATTACTGACAGTGCCATGGTAAAGGTGGGGCCTGCTGATACTTTGAATGTAGGTACTTTTTTAATGCCCTTTGAATTTTGGCGTGATACATTAGTGGTGAGAAAACTATTGGATACTAATGGGCTTGATAGTGTTCCGGTAATTGCGGTAACCGTTGCGCATATGGGGCGTATTGTCGAATTGAATCTTACCAACCGTAATATCAAAACAATCCCACCAAATATAGGACGATTGAGACTTTTTGTTTTACGTCTTGGGAAAAACAACATCGATACCATTCCTTTTGAATTGGGATTTATGCATTCCTTGAGTGCGCTTTTTCTTGATTCGAATAATATTAATATCCTTCCCCTCAGCTTCTTCAACTTAGGCAGGTTGGAACGCCTCGATTTAACAGGGAATAATCTGATAACTTTCCCTCCGGAACTCGGTAGACTCGGTATGCTAAAGGTTTTAACCCTTAGAGATAATGATATGCAGTTTATTCCAGAATCGATCGAACATTTAATTAATCTGAAAGCTCTGGATTTGAGTTTTAATAATTTGAACGGACTGCCGGGTCTGATTCTTAAAATTACCGGCTTGGATGTCCTTAATGTAAACAATAACAAGATTTGCTCCATGCCCATAGAAATTGAAAACTGGATAAATACTTTCTCAATGGATAAAAACTGGAAAAACACCCAGGTCTGTCCTGCAAACTAGTTGTTCCTGCTCAACGCAGGTATTTTAGCCACAGAGTGCACAGAGAACTCAGAGAAAAATTTTTAAATTTTAGGTACTTCAGCGGAATCTGTTGGTAAGAAAAGGTGAAAAAATATCAAGATTTGAAATTGCCCTCTCCCCTTTGATCCCCTCCCCCGGGGAGTCCGGGAACTGAGGGGGAGCAAAAATTGGTGAAGGGTTCGACCTGGCTGATGTGGGTGTGGAAGTACTTAATCAGTTTATTTCAACCAAAGCAGATAGTCAGGGAGCTTTTACGCTTAAGGAGGTTACTCCCGGCCCGCTCACGCCGGGCAATGACGTACATGGGGAGCATTTTCTTACTTATGACACAGTCTGTTGACCGGGCAATCCACAAAAATATACGATGATTTTCGTTTACTTTACGTACTAAAGTACGTTGGATTGCCCGGTCAAGCAGTGCAATGACAACTGTCAGCTGATTACAAAATAATTCTAACATTAATTCTGAACATGAACTAGTTAAGCATCGTGGTTTTAAATCATTGCAGCTTACCCCGAAAAACAAAATTAAGTGTTAGAATTGGGCCAAAGAATAGCTATTTTGATTTATAGTTGACTGGTTTTAAACACCCTGGGTTTTTCTGTGATAAGACTTTTCTATATCTGTTTAATGACAAGCTGGCATCTTTCCTGTAAAGAGGTTGCTGTTAAACGTTCTGCTCCTGAATTATCAGAGGTAACCCGCTATTCAGCAGTGTTGGAATGGAAAACGGAAAAACCAGTTATCGAAAACGTTACTTATTCCACAGAGGGCAGAGAAGACCAGGTGTTTGAAGAACCGGCCCCCGGTACCAAACACCGCATAACACTCACCGGGCTTTTACCAAATAAAACCTGGGTTTACCGTAGAGGTAAGGAATCAGCTTCGTTCCAGTTTAAAACCGCACCTGCACCGGGTACTCCTTTCAGATTTTGTATTCTTACCGGTAGCTCTACTAATGCAGACAGTATTTTAGCTCTTTTTCCCGATTTTGTGATAGCTCTTGCAAGGGATGAAAAGCCTGGAAATGGATTAGAAAAACTAAAATCAAGCCTTCCGGTTTTTCATTTCCCTTTTTCTTTCGAATGGGGAAGTGGTGGATTTGTTTCATTAACGGCTGAAAGTAAATTACCTGTAGCTCTGTCACAGCATGAGCTTATATTTGCTTTCCAAACAAGCAGTGACAGTTTGACTGTTGTTCCTGATTCCGGCCAGTATATTCTTCAAATTATCCCTCATGGTGACGAACTTTTGACCGAGACCTATGAAGATGGCGCTCGGGTAAGTCTTAGTGAAACCTCCCTTTTGGTTGAAGTACAGGGAGGAGAAATTCGTGCAGGTATCATGGGTCAAAATGATGTGCAGGAACTTCCCCTGTTACTACGGCAGACCTCACTTACTTTTAAAAAGACTTGTGTCTACTGCCGCAGTTTGATGGAAGCAAAACAATACCAAAAGAGTATTCGGGGATATGAACAGTTTTTAAAAGAAAATAAAGAACAGGCCCTTCAGGATGATGCATTGTACCAGATTGCCTATATCTATGACCATTATCTTTTTGATTATAAATCTGCCTTAGAGGTCTACGGACGGCTTTTAAAAGACTTCCCGCAAAGCAGGTCGGCCAAACCAGCCCGATTTCGTTTGAATTATATTTTACAACATGCTGATAATGATTTTATTCCGCTAAAAATATTTGAAAAGGCCAGGCTAACTTCCGGAAACGATAATCGTCCTGATAATATCCGTGAGGTAGAAGAGCTATTAGAAGTATATCCCACCATGACTCTTCGTGGTGAAATTCTGATGTGGCTTGGGCATGTTTTTGAAAAATCAGATTACCAAAAGGCTGTTTCTTATTTGGAACGTCTTGCGTCATCTGATAATGATAGGGAACTCGCCTACAAGGCGGCCCTTAAGCTGGGGGATATGATGTACCAGCAGAAAGATTATGTATTGGCAGAAGAAAGGTATCGTAAAATTCTTAAAAATTACCCCGGGAAACAGTCCGCTCTGACGGTAAAAATAGAAAGAAGTATGCGTGGCCGGATTCGGGAATTTTTGTACATGGGGGCGGTGTTCAGTCTGATTTCTGGTTTTCTTTTTGTATTTTTATTGCCACCTGTCGGATTACGTCTTTCCGGCTACAAGGTATTGGTTTCCTCAGGTATTTTATATGCAATTGCCATACTTGTCCCATTTGTGCTGTATTATGAACATCTGATTCCTCTGATTCCATTGTCTACAGCTCTCTTTCCCTCATTAATTGCAGTAGTGTATATTATTTCTTTGATAGCTAAGGGTTTTTCGGGGCGGCCTGTTATTTTGCGAGTTTTAATATCAGTTACCGCGTCACTTCTTTTAAGCTGGAGTATGTTATACCTGCTTTTGTATCATTTTCATTATCTTTTTGTTTTTGAAAGGCTTCTTCCATGACCTCTAAAGGCCGTATCCTCAAAGTTAAATATGGGTACAATCCAAATTCCAGTTCTATAGGTACCCATATCAATGCCTTTTTATTGGGGTCGGCAATATTTACCATTGCTGCTAATGTGCTTATTGCGATGGTTATTAGCATGAAGGCTGAGAAAAGAAAAATTAGTACAGAGGCACAGGAGCATAAATCCGAATGATTATAAAACAAAAGTTTTTTATCCGTACCATTTTTCCACGGTGCATGGTCTTATTTGCCTTTATTCTGTTATTAACCGGTTGTGGTAATCAGGAGCATACACAAAATAAATCAGCACCGGATTTTATGCTTTCGGATACTGATGGAAATAGATTCTATCTTAGTGCACAAAAGGATACAGTACTATTACTTAATTTCTGGTCGGTACATTGTGTGCCCTGTTTGCAGGAAATGCCGCTGTTGCAGAAGCTTTACCACGACTCAAAAGGTAAAACTGTAAAGATTGTTGGTATCTGTACAGACCCCGCTGAAGCGGGATATATAAGTACCTTTCTTAAAGGCTTTGAAATAACCTATCCTGTATTGTTGGATCCGGAAGGGCAGGTTGCGGATCTCTATAAGGTAACATCGCTCCCGACAACTTTTTTTGTTAATGGCGAGGGTATAATAAAAGAGTCTGTAATTGGTTATGAAAATGGCTATTTCAAAAAATATCAACATATTATTGAAGGGTTAATACAGAAATAATGAACCGAATCTTCACTCTATCACGGTTGGTTGTATTGATGCTTTCTCTGTTTTTATCCATTGGAACCAGCCAGACTATAAATTTCAATCTGCCCTGTTATTTGCAGTCCGTAACCCGTACCTCCGCACTGGTTAGCTGGGAATGGACGGGACCTTTTGAGAGTCGTCTGGTTTATGGTAATGCCGAACAATATGGTGATACCGTGTTTTGCAAAAAGAATATCCGGAATGATATACGCCTCACTGATTTAAAACCAGGGACCCGGTATTATTATAATATACTGGTGGATGATAAACTGATGCTGAACCCACGGGAAGAATTTTCTTTTTTCACTGCCCCCGGTGATAAACGGGAGAATATGGTGTTTGCTATTATTGGCGATACCCGGAGTGGAGAAGAGAGCTTTCAATCTGATCATGAGGATGTAATAAGCGCGATCACCCAGTATACGATGCCTTCTTTTCTATTGCATACCGGAGACTTGGTAGATGTTACCGAACAAGAAGCCTGGAGGGCCTTTTTTAAAATAGAGTCACCTTTAATGCGACAGTGCCCGATTTACCCTGTGCGTGGAAACAGTGATGGTAACCGGGAACATTTCAGCTCTCTCTTTGAAATTCACGGGAAAGATGGTTGGAACGCTTTTTCCTATGGAGCGGTTTATACCATAATTCTGAATATTTCGGACCGGAAACCCGAAAGCTATTTTCAAAAGACCATTGGACCAGATACCAAACAATACCTTTGGTTAAAGGCCGAACTTCAGTCCAATGCCAGGCGTGAACATCCCTTTACGGTAGTCATGCTGTTCCCACCGGTGTTCAGGCCGGGTGAAGATGTTAACCCCTTTCTTACCGGGACATTGCGGCCGCTTTTTGAAAAACACCAGGTGGACTTAGTAATAGGTGGAAGTGAACATTATTTTTCATTTGCTACAGAAAATGGCGTGAATTATATCGTGAGTGGTGGGGGAGGGGCGTCTTTAAATCCTCCTGAAGCTATTAAAACCAAACAGGTTAAATTTATGCAGCCGGCATTTCATCATGTCCGGGCAACGGTGCATTATCCTGCACTCACTCTCGAAGCCGTGGACAATAATGGGACGGTGTTTTTTAGCCATGATGTTATTTCCCGGCAGGCCAGACAGCAAATGCCCCCAAATGTTTCGGGGGAACGGACTATTACGCTTTTTGGTTCAAAGGAATGTCCGGATTGTCAAAAACTCAAACAACAAGTAATTCCCCAGGTTTTGGAGATGTTTACCGGTCAGGGTATTACTTTTGAATTTAGAGATATAGATGAAGATGATGCTTATCAACAGTATCTCGGACTTGAAACCATGTCTGGTGGTAAAAAACACAGTTTCCCGGTAGTGGCTATCGGTAAAAAGTTGTTGAGTGGAGAAGAAATCACTGTGTTAAATCTGGAAGTAGAAATCCAGAAGCTACAGCATGTCCAGCAATATGAACCTGAAAAATCAAAAAGCCCAATGCCTGTTCTGTTATCAATTGTGGTTTTATTACTCATAGGAGCAGGTATCATTTTTATCTATAAATCTCAAAGGAAGAAAGGTTAGTACATGAGACTAATATTGTTTTCAGTGATTACTTTACTGTGGATGTCATGTTCTCCCCAAAAAGAAAATGCAGTATTTGATCCCTGGCCTGCATTTTCTTCCATGGAAATTGCCAGGAAAGAAGCCCCCCTGAACATCAGTAAAATTGAAAAGTTGTATCTCAGTTATTTAAAAGATACAGTTATGACAAAAAACCCAACGATTAACGAACAAATCACCAAGGCAATTGCCGAGGCAAAAGTAGATAACAAAACCCATGTACAGTCTCAGGTTATTAGTAAAACCCTCCAGTTATTCTTTTTTAGAGAATTATCTGCCGGGCTTCTGGAGTTGACTGGGCTGGATAAAAAAACATACGCTACGACAATCCGTCGTATACGTTCTTTGTATGCATGTTTACAGCCAACGGTCATACGCCGTTCAGAGTGGGTGAATAGAGGACGGGAGCTGGATGATATTTGTTTAAATGAGATTGTGCGGCTTGAATCTCAACCCTCTGAACCTCTACAGAGTGAAGCGGCTTCTTCACTTGAAGGTACTCTTGTTTATGTGTATGCCTTATCGGTGATGTATGAAATGGATGGTATCGAAAAACACCGTGGTAAGGACCCAAAAATATGTGAAGAAAAAGTGGCAGAAGCGCGCATATTCTTCGAGATTATAAGGAGACACCTAACCGCGAAACCCCTTGAAGAAGCAATTAATAAGCTATTGCAGTCCGGGTTTGAAGATATGGATACCGAGGCTGTAAGGGGAATGATGGAAGACGCGTTTCCTGAGTTTGATTTTGAATAGGTAAAGAAAAAAAATAACCACGAAAGGCACGAAAGACACGAAATATTTGAATCTCATTACTGATAATCTGTTATGAGAACATCGTTAATGAGCATATTTCAATGATTGGTTTTACTTGCATTTTGTGCTTTATTTTCGTTCTTTTCTTGGTTAAAAAAAAGAGTGGTAGGGGAGAGGGTTTATATGAAGTTTAAAAGTTTAGTATTTGGTTTTTTTCTCTGTTGTTTTTCTTTTTCTGAGGATACCATAACCGCAGGGCATCTACTCTCTGTACTGCAACATGGGTTACCGATTACGGATACTGTTTTCAAAACGGATCATGATAAGGTACCTACAATTGCTATTGATAGTCTGGAGGGCGCTCTTTTTTGGACCGCTGATATGGATATTGATTGTGATGGCGAACCAGATGATAAGTGTAATAGTGAAACTGACCCCTGGTTTTATGATGCTACCAGTGCCGGGAAAGGTATCTATGCTGCAAAGACTCCTTTTATAGTAATTCCAAAAAACTTTGATTATAAAAGTCATGGGATCCAACTCGGCAGTGTAGCTGCGGTTATTTATAACAACAAGCTCGTATATGGTCCCTTTCTTGATGCGGGACCGGATAATGTATTGGGAGAGGCTTCTTACGCCATGGCGGATTCCCTGGGCATTAATCCTGACCCGAGAGTTGGTGGAACTGACGGCCCCGTCACTTATATTGTGTTCACTGATTCAACGGGTCAATTAAGTAGAAGTGATTTTTCTGACCATGATAAGGCTATTGAAGTGGGGGTAGCCCGGGCAAAACAATTACTTTCTGCTTATGAGATTACCGGTACAAGTTCAACGGATTCTTTTTTGCCAGGAGATAATTTTAAAGTAGGGAATGATAAACTTTCGATAGATTTTCCCGGACATCATCTCGTAAAAGTTATGAACATACAGGGCAGGATCGTTTTTCAACAAGATGGATACCATCAGCAGGTATATAACCTCAGCAGATTACCGAGAGGAATATACGCGATAAATGTATCCGGTTCCCCAAACAGATTATTAGTCCGTTATTAAATCCTTTTATCTAACTCACCGAAAACACTCCTTTTTGAATGATGATTAACGATTAACGAATGCAGAATTTCGAATTTTTTAACAGCGATAGCATTTTTCATTTCATCAACCGCAAGATCTACTCCTTAGTGTTAAATGAGCTTAAAGGAGGCTTGCCGACGCCTATTCATAATTCGTTAATCGTTAATCGATATTCAAAATAGTTAGCTTTTTATTTGATCTGCGGCGATAGCCGCAGCGGAGGCTAATATCTAAATTCAAAATTCTTAGGGTTTAGATATTTGAATTTAGGGCTTATTTAAGACAAAAATGAAAACTATGAAATTACATGAGAATAATTTTCCGGAAGAACTTTTTTCCGGATATATCCACGATAACATAAAAAACACCATTCGCATTGGAAACATTCGCCCAGTAGTGCTCTCCCCGCTGATTTCCTGAGAACGTTTTTAAGACCTTTCCATGGAGTCCAACAATATTGATTTTGTGAGAAACGTCAAAAGGAATTTCGATGCGAATGCTACCGTTATCTACATAGACAGGAAACGCGCTTGAAGCCAGAGAGGCCATACCAAACCTTTCCCCATTACCCCCGGCATTGACAAGTTCGTTTGTACTTAAGTCTGTACCGATATTACCTGCGGTATCCACAGCAGTAACTTTTACGTCATAGTTCATTCCAGGAACAAGGGACGAAAGAGTGTTATCGGCCAGTATCCAGGTGCCATTTCCGTTGTTTATTGCAACATGTTGTTCTCCGTTTACTTCGATGGTTATGGTAGCCGTTGGGTCGTCAATAGTTCCTGTGAGAGCAGGAGTTTGGTCACTGGTATGCGTTACGTTAACCGTTACAACCGGTGCTATGGAGTCTGTGCTAAGTGACATGGGAGCACCTCTGGTCCAGGTCCAGGAGTCCAACACCTTTGATTCGTAAGAATCATCTCCAACCTCTATGGTCTTAAGGTGAACAGTGTTATCATCAAATTCCATTAAGGTAAGCAAGCCAACAGTGTACTCTCTTGGTTGATGTGGTGCGAAGGCATGGCCCTCTACGATTGGTGGGGGATCATGAATACCGAATACGCCACCGCGACCATTAACCAAATGAACCAAACCATAGGAGCTGTCCGGTGAGGTGTGTGAGGTGAATGGTCCACCTGCATCTTCGAGCATTTTACCATCCTTATCCAATATCTTTGTACGAACGTAGACATGTGCATGACCGTTTAGTACGAAATCACCACCAATTTGAGGAGGAATGATGTAGTTTATATAATCAGTTTTATCTCCACCCTCTTCATCCTTGTAAGTCATAAAATTATAGGAAGGTGCATGCCATAAAGCAATAATCCAATCATCGGGTTTGGCGTCTTTGAGTTTATCCTTAAAATAAGTTATTTGTTCTTCGGGTTCTGTGAACCATTGATCAAAGGACAATAGGTGAACCATTCTCCGGCTTCCTGGAATTGGCCATGATTTGTGATAATAATAGGCATTTTTTCCATTGGAAGGTAAAATGTCAACCATATTAGCTTGCCATTCTGTTGGCCGATTATCATGATTACTGGTGCACATGAAAAAGTAGTCCTTAACACAAGCTTCCCGTACATTATCGTATCTCCACGAATCATTCCAATCTGAAGTGGTACCCTTCTGGGTAAAATCCCCATTCTGAAAGTGAACATCTACCGTCTTCCCTTTTTCTCTAACGAGATAACCACAGATTTCTGAAAAAGCATTGCCATCATTGCCTCTGGAGTCTCCCCAGAACGCAGCAGTGAATTTTCCGTTTTCAGAACCACTGTAAACAGTTGAGCTGAAGACAAAAGCCAGAAGTATCCAAAATGAAAGTTTGTGCATTTTTATCCTCTTGAATTAATAAAGTGTGCCCATCTATTATAATAATATAGGGCAAAAGCACTATTTGAGCAAATAGAATTCCATAATAATATTATTTATTGAAATCTAAATGTTTCTATGTAAACGTAACCTGTTTTAATACAAGGTATTAGTTGGATTAGGTGTTCTATGGAATTATGTCTATGTGTTAATTTAACTGAATTTAATAACCGGGGAATAGTTGTATTTGGGATAAAAAACAGATGTTTTTCTGCTAATAATAGTCAAAACACATGACTAATAAGTTTATGTGCTTAGTCCCCATTTTGGGGAAAGTGTTTGATTGCTTTATCTGCTATTTAGTTTTAAGCTGATGACTATTTTAAGCTGAAGAAGATAAGAGTGACTACTTGACTAAGGTTATCTTTTTGGTAAATAATTGCCCGGTTGCTTTAATCACTAAATAATATATACCCGCGGACACTGTTTTTGTTTCCCATAACAGTTGTGTCCGTTCATTACCGTAAAAGGATTTTTGCAGGTTTCCTTTTAAATCAATAATATCAACATCGTATTTGGTATCAAAAGGAATATCGATTCTTATACTCTGTTCATGAGTGTAAACCGAAAAGGGTAAATCTTGTTGCAATGTTTCAATTACAGGGGTTGCGGTGTCAGTAGGCATAGGGGCACCTCTTGTCCAGGTCCACAAGTCAAGGGTGTCAGCTTCTTCGTATTCATTACCAATTTCAACAGTCCGCATATAAACGGTATTGTCGTCTATTTCCATGATGGTGAGCAGTCCGACTGCATCATTTTCTGTAAGTCGTGGTGCAAATACATGGTTTTCCCAGGTTTCATACTCATTATTACTAAACGTACCTCCACGACCATTAATGATGTGAACCATACCAGAAGAGCTATCAGGAGAAGTATATGAGGAAAAAGGACCTTCCACCGTTTCTGCGCGACTACCGTCTTTTGCCAGGATATGGGTGCGTCGATAAATATGTGCATGACCATTCAGTACAAAGTCACCACCTCTGGGAATCATAAATTCAATAAATTTCTGCTGATCTGCTGTGGGTTGCGGATATTTGTAGGACATTGGTGCGTATGACGGTGGGTGCCATAAACCAAAAATCCAGTCTTCTGGTTTGGCATTGGCTTTCTTGAGTTCTTCCTCAAAATAAGCCAGTTGGTCTTCTACAGGCTGGTCCCAGTAATAGGGATCACATGCCAAAAGGTGTACTTTACGTTTGCTACCAGGGATGTCCCAGGACTGGTGATAGTAAAAGACGTTTGAGCCATTTGAGGGGAGGATGTCGGCAAGCTCTGCCTGGTATGGGCCATCATCATCGTGATTGCTGGGGCACATAAAGAAATAATCCTTAACACAAGCCTCTCGTACATTTTCCCATGCCCATGATCTGTCCCAGTATTTTTGATCTCCGTCCCCTGTAAAATCACCATTGTGAAAATGAACATCTACTGTTTTCCCCTTTGCGTTTTTGAGATAACCGCTAATTTCAGAAAAGGAACTCCCATGATTGGAACGGGAATCACCCCATGCTGCAACAGTAAAGCGACCATTTTCTGTTCCAGCAAAAGAAACTGAAAGGAAAAATAGTAGTGATATCTGGAAAAAAATTTTGTTTTTCATAGGACCTATTATGGTTTACTGATGTACTAAAATATAATATAGGACAAATAATGAAACGCGCAATTTAATTCTATAAATGTACTAAAATAGTTAGTTAGTAAATACTATGATATCTTGTAAGAGTTTATAATATAAAAATATACGTGTTCTTAACTGTTCTGTAAAATTAAAATATTTGGAACTTTTAGAACTTGGCTTTCTGTCAGTTTTGAATAGGCCATAACCCGGAATATTACAATAATCTAAAAGGGTAAAAATATGCTAATATTTATACCCGTAAGAACATAAATAAAGGGTGAACTTGTTCGGTGGTTTTGAAAATTAAATATGAGTGAAGTTTTTTACTGAAAAAAGGGATATTTTTAACAGCCCTGATCCGACCCAAATACACCTCAGTTCGGGCAATAGGTTCCTTTACTTTTTATCAAAGCGCTTCAGGCCACCCGGGATATTATTTTTAATAAATATCTCCAGCTCAATATTATTCTTCTTTAAAAAGTCTGGGTTGGCAGATTTTACTTTGTCCGGTTCTTCCTGGAGTAACTTTTCCATTTCGCCTTCCATAAAGATCCGTTGTGGTCGGAGGATGCTTTGAGTTGAAAGGTAGTCATCATAAGTAGCAGCCAGAAAGAAATGCGGCCAGATGGAGGTTAGCAGCAGTATAATGATACCAATGATAATTCCTCGGGAGTAGGGGCGGTCAAATGACAAGTAGAAAATTACGAAGAAAATTGGAAGAAAACCGAGTACCAGGATGATTAGAGAAAATGGAGAAAATGAAGAATCCATAATACTGAGTGGGATAACCGGTTCTAGCGCTTTGTAGCTTATTTGGGAGAGTCCCATAGCGGCGTCAAAATAAAAAAAGGAGTCAAGAAACAATATTATTGCGGCAGAAAGCCCGTATAACCCCATAAATAAAGCGGTACGCTTGAGAAAGAATCCAAACTGAAAACGGCATTTGCTTTTAATTATTCGTACCAGGAATAAAATAAACAGCACAGCATAGATCACGTATGTCCCATACATCATCCATTCTCTTAGAAAAACCTTATTGGCTATATTTATGCGATAGCCAATGGAGGATAATTTTTCAAGGGACGAGTCCTGGGCAATCACCTTTTCATACCAGGAAACCATTTCGTGGAACTGTTTGAGCCTGAAAAGCAGGTCCCCCATTTTTTTCATGGCGGAGATTCTAAGTTTGCTTTCAGGATGTTGGCGGATGGCCGTTTCCAGCTCTCCCTTGTAAATAATTAATTCGCTGTCAGATTTTGCTGCAGTGTTAACAATAAGGAGGTTCCCCAATACCAGGTCATTGTCTATATAAAATTGAATGCTGTCCAATGCGTTGGTAGCTTCCGAGCATGATGTTGCCCTGGCAAGCTGGTAGACCGAAAGAGCAAGGTGTGGATCGTTTATCTGGGTGCCAGCGGTAACTGCCGCTTCATTTAAATGTTGGCATGCTTTTACCTGGTTGGATTTATCAAGATGAGCGTAAAAGGTGAGTTCTGTGATAAAACAGAGGATTGCGTTCCTGGTTCGTCGGGCAGATTCCAGCCTCAGTGATAGTGATTGGGTGTCGGATACTGCAACACCAGGCATGGGGTTTCGTTTGAGCAATTCAATAAAGTGTTTATGATTGCCTCGTCTGAAATAGAGATAGGGCTTGGTGAGAACATTACGAATTTCTTTTTCAATTTCTTTGGTGCCGGACACGTTTCCGGAATTATTCTGATTATCCCCGGAAGATAACCAGTCTGCTGCGGGAGCCAGTATGCTGGTAAGCATAAATAAAATTATGTATATGGCGACTCTGTTCATTTATGTTCTTTCTTCTTTTTTTTTAGCAGTGCGGCAAGGATTGCCAGTACACCACTTGCAGCAATTAATGCATAGGGAAAAGAATAAACAACCGTACCGATGCTACTGGAATTTGGATTATAGCCCTTTTTAATTTTAAGGACCCCGCGGGGAAGAGAGGAGGGTTTCATTTTGAACCTTATGTCTGGAGGGGTAGTGAAATTCTGGTAAAATATGGATATAATAAATTCATTTTCATTTTCGTCAGTTCGAGTAGTTCAGCGTACAGGCTGTGTCATAAGTATGAAAAAATGGTTCAACGATGTCATTCCACGGCTTGACCGGGGAATCCACCAAAAGAAATGGTGACTTTCGTCTATTTTACTCACTTTCGTTCGCTGGATTGCCCGGTCACGCCGGGCAATGACATACATGGGGAGCATGACACCGTTTGGTAGCGGAACTACTCGAAGTGACGGGATTGAGCCTGTATTTGTCATCTTTTGCTTTTATTACTCCAAAATTTTATGGTGATAGTTATAAACCTTTGGACATTCCGGGTCCGGAGCAAAGAAATCTTTGGTTGCGTGAAGGGCGACCGCCCGGCAGCCGCATCTGCAAATTTCTAAATAGTCGCAAGAACGACAGGGTTCTTCGGCCTCTTTGGTAAGGCTTCTGAATTTGTTAAAATGTACGGAACTGTCCCAATGTTCTTTGATATCTGCAATGTGTTCGTTATTTTCTACAAATGAACATCCGGCATACAGTCCGTTGCTCTTAACAGACATCAACATATTACCCCCGTCACAGCCAACTACAGCAAGCTTTTCGAGCTCTTCAAGAGGTGGTTTATGCCAGACAAGAGAAGGGATAAATGAACAGTCCATTTTAACTTCTTGTTTATACTTCCGGGAAAAGTCAAGAAGTCTCGGGTAAAACTCTTTCATCATATTCTGAGTTAATCGGTAATCAGCATATTGGGTCTTACCTCTGCCGGAAGGTTTATACCGCAGGAACTCGACTTCATTTAGTTTTTTCTGTGAAGCGTATTTTACGAGTTCTTCTAAAAAAGGGTAATTTTTTCCTGACACCACACAATTAATTCCCGTTTGTACACCGGCTTTTACTAAAGCACTTATGGCTTGATCAGCCTTTTTAAAATCACCTTTGCGTCCGTTTATAGTGTAATGCTCATTAATTCCATCCAGAGAAATATTAACCTGCCCCATCATTTTACAGATTGAGATGTCATCCTCACTCATAATTTGCCCGCTACAGGTGAGGTTCGGAACCAGTCCGATTTCTTTACACCAGGAGACAATTTCCCTAAAATCTGGTCGGTTAAAGGCTTCGCCTCCCCCAAGTGCAACATGAAATACGCCCATATCGCGGAGAGTTTTGAAATGAGTTTTTAATGCGTCCGTTGATAATTCTTCATCTCCCGCTTTACCTGAATCCATATAGCAGCCTTCGCAACCCTGGCCGCATTGGTTGGTTACTGAGAAATGCACTTCTGTGGGGGCAGACAGGTAATTACGCTCCTGTTTCCAGAGAGGTGAATCTTCATAGCCTAATTCAATCATGAAATCTTTATCTACCCAGGCTAAAAAAGGTGGGCTTATACTGGAAACTATTCCCCCAAAGGTTTCATATCTGGCACGGTGGATACTGGGTTCTGGTTTCATCATGATAGGGTTGAAGATAAAAATTATAGCTCTGTCTTAAGGAGAATGTAAAAAACTTATGAGAATTGGGTTAATGAGAATTGATAACATTATTGATACCCTGTACGCATAATAAAAAGTTTTATACCTTAACCCTTTATGGGAAAATCGTTTACAAAATTAGAACAGGTTAAACAATGGGATAAAGCGAACCTGCAGGAATCCTCTTTTCTTGGTTTAGATACCCGGGTCGTGCTTATTACCGTGCTGTGTTTTGTTGCTTTTGTGGTATCGGTACCAAAATATGAAATTAAATCTTTGATTATTTATTTTGCTTTCCCTGTGTTTCTTCTTACCGCTTCTCAGCATCACTTATGGCCCATTGCCAAAAAAATACTGCTTGTATCTCCTTTTGTGGTACTCATGGGAGTGTTCAACCCTTTTATTGATAAAGCCCCTTTGATGGAAGTTTTTGGTATCACGATAACGGGTGGAATGGTTTCCTTTCTGGTGATTATCCTGAAGGGTATGCTCTCCGTTTCCGCAATCGTAATTCTTACTTCTCTTATACCGTTTCATAAAATTTGCGGGGCCATGGCAGCACTTAAAGTTCCCCAGGCGTTTGTGGTACAGATTTTATTCTTGTACCGATATATTTTTGTATTAGTTGAAGAAGCCGGGAGTATGCAGCGGGCAAGGGATTTGCGTTCTTTTAACGGAAGAGGGAAGGGCATACAGGCTACGTCCCGTTTGTTGGGATCCTTATTTATACGCACATTAGACCGAAGCCAGCGAATCTATCGTTCTATGCTTTCACGTGGGTTCACCGGCGAAATTAAAATGACCGAGCTTCGCAAGATAGGTCTACGGGACTATTTTTTTGTTATTGTTTGCGTAAGTTTTTTTCTCATTGTAAAAATAAAGGTACTGTAATTTTATGAGTCATCATCTTGTTATAGCAGAGAACCTTTCTTATTCCTATCCTGACGGTACCCGAGCATTAGATGATGTGAGTTTTGAAATACATCATGGTGAATCCGTTGGTTTAATCGGCCCAAATGGAGCCGGGAAATCCACCCTTATCAATCATTTAAACGGGTATCTGCTTCCGACATCCGGACAAGCCAGGATAGGGGATATTGTTATCAATAAAAAAACCAGGCAGGATATAAGAAAAACCGTAGGCGTAGTATTTCAAAATCCGGATGACCAGTTGTTTATGTCCAGAATCTACGAAGACGTGGCGTTTGGCCCGGAAAATCTTGGCTTACCACCCCAGGTTATTGAGGATAGGGTAAAAGCAGCGCTTTCTCTCCTAAATATGTGGCCTCTGCGGGACAAGGCCCCTCATCACCTCTCAGACGGACAAAAACGCGCGGCAGCTATCGCTACGGTGTTATCTATGGATCCCGATGTATTGGTAATGGACGAGCCCAGTTCAAATCTTGACCCTAAAAGCCGTCGTAAAATTATCAATTTTCTGAATGAATTCGAACATACCAAGATCATTGTATCTCATGACCTCGACCTTATTTGGGACTGTTGTAAAAGAACCATCCTCTTGAAAGACGGCAAGGTGGAAGCGGATGGGCCGACTGAGGAAATTTTGAAGAATAAAGAATTGCTTGAAGGGTGTAATTTGGAACTACCGTTTCGGTTTCAGGGTGATGGTTTTTAAATAAAAAAAAGAAGAATTCACCGCAAAGGCGCAAAGAACGCAAAGGACTCGCAAAGGGTTAAAAAAAAAGAAGATTCACCGCAAAGTCGCAAAGAACGCAGAGGACTCGCAAAGGGTTAAAAAAAGAAGAATTCACCGCAAAGGCGCAAAGAACGCAAAGGACTCGCAAAGGGTTAAAAAAGAAAAGGAGAAGAAAAAAAGAATTCACCGCAAAGGGTATTATAAATTGTTTACGATTCTCATTATTCCTTTTTTTAAAAGCGTGACATTAAAGTTAATCAGCAGTCCAAGTTTTAAATTAGCTAATCGTAAATAGGTTAAAAGTTGTGCTTTATGTATAGGTTCAATATTTTCAACAGCCTTTAGTTCAACAATGATTTTATTATCAACAATGAGATCAATTCTATAACCGCATTCCACACTTACACCCTTATATTCAACCGGAAGTACGTATTGATGTTGAAAGGGTATATTACGTAGCTCAAATTCTCTACATAAACATTTTTCATAAGCTGATTCTAATAATCCCGGACCAATTGACTTATGTACTTCTATAGCCGCACCTATTATCTCCTTTGAAAGAATATCTTCAGATTTTTCCATATTATCCTTTTTAATAATTCTCTTTGCGAAACTCTGCGGTCACCTTTCCAGCAGTCCTGCTTACGGTGACACTCCCCGCATCGTGCGTATCGTCCTTTGCGCCTTTGCGTTGATTTTTTAGCTGTTCAATCCTCTAAATCCACATTTGCGGCTTTGGTAAGGCGGCTGAACTTTACCCCTCTGAGGCCACCCACTTCTAAGGCGATTTTTTCAATAGCTGCCGGGTTACCTTTGATGATAATTATTTCCAGACAGTTATGATGATCCATGTGAAGGTGGGTGCTGCACAGTACGTTCAAGTGGTGGGAATGCTGAGCTTCTGCCAGACGGTTTAAGAGGTCCCGCTGGTGATGGTCATAGATGATAGATAAAACACCGATAACTTTGGATTTTTCTGATGCCCATTTATCCTGGACCATCTGGTCACGGATTAAATCACGAACAAACTCAGAACGGGATGAATACCCTTTGTTTATAACCCGGTCATCAAGTTCCTGCAAGAGGTTCTCGGGCAGGGATATGGTGAAACGAATCGTTTTTTCTTTCATAGGAACCGGACGGTTGAAGTTAAAGAATATGGATTTGCGATAAAATTTTTAAGGAGTAGTGGAGTATTGGAACATTTGGTGCTTTTCTCATTTATCCATCACTCCATTACTCCAATTCATGAGTGTTTACCTGAGACTTACAATATCCCAGCTAAAATCAGTGCTTTAAACAACATTACAAAACCAATAAGGGTTATTAAGAGAGCGCTGATAATGGGCATTTTTAACATGAAGCTTTGGCCGCCTTTGAAACGGTCCAGGAAGTTTTTAGCAGATACCATTAAGATACCAATAGCTATAAGTACAACCGCTATTCCGAGACTAAACACCGAGATGATAAGTAATCCAAAAACGATACGGTTGAGAGCCACCGCTATTAATAAGAGTACAATTGCGTCCGGGCAGGGGACAATGCCGCCTATGATTCCCAGTGAAAAAATACTCCAGATGGAAATTTTCTTCTTTTCAGCCTGGGCAGCGATTCCCATTTTTTGTGAGTGTTTGCAGGCATGGTTGTGCTGGTGTTCATGTGATTCATCGTGATTATGGTGATGATCCTTGTGTGGGTGTTCATGGGAATCATGATGGTCATGAGGATTTTGACTGGTGTTATGCTCATGTTGGTGGTGACTATCATCGTGTTTATGGGGATGAGGATGTTTATCATGGGGGTGATTCTCATGAGCGTGGTCATCATGCTTGTGTTCGTGGGGATGAGGGTGTTCATGAGGCCCATGGCTATGTTCTTTATGGTGCGGATGATCATGGCCCTTTGGGTGGGGATGACTGTGTTCTCCTGGTAAGTGGCTGTGCTTAATCCCAAAGTGGGTATGAGAGCCATCATGATTGCTTTCAAAGGGGTCTATGCCGTGCTTTTGCAGGAGGACCCTTTTGTAAGAAGTCAGAAACATCACAATACCAAAGACAATAACTACCGCACCGGAAAAAATGGTGAGCCAGAGGGTCACGGTTTCGGGTAATATGTATTGGGACAGAAAAAGAACGATTACACCCAAAAGAAGAACACTGAAGGTATGGGTAAAGGTGACGACTATCCCAAGCAGAATGGCATGCCAGATGGTCCCTCTTGCACCTACCAGATAAGCCGCTACCAGAGTTTTGCCGTGACCGGGCTGTAGCGCATGGAGCCCTCCAATAAAGAGCGCCAGCAGGAGGGTGGTGATAATAATAAAGGGTGTGAGTTGCCCTTGAAGGGTCCGCTGGATTTTTGATTTAACCCGGGCATAGGCCCCGTCATTTGCAGTACTATTTCCCAGTTTAAATCCATCCTCCCAGTTTTTAGCCTGATCAATCGAATCTTCAGGGATAGCCGTGGAATTCCCTGAAAAAGTAATCGTGTCTGTGGCATCGGGTAATGCACTGGCACGTTTTAATATATCATCTTTGTAATTCCCGGATACTTTCGGTGAGGTAGAGTAACGGAATTCAATTTCAGCAGTTCGCCAGCTTTTCTTTTGGTCAAGAACTGAAATACCTCCCGCATTTATTATTTGAATAGTCTCTTTTCCGGGGAGCGCAACATCGTTCGTGTCCCGGAACAGGAGTTGGTGATTACCTTCAGATAAAGTTGGAAAACTGACGGTATAATGGTAGACCATTCCAAATGGCTTTAGGGGTGTATAGTTGCCCGTATTACTTAGCTGTAGCGGTTTGTTATCCAGGCTTACTAAAATCCCAAACATAATAGAATCCGCTCGACCCGCTACATAATCCAGTTTTTCCTGGGGACTGATAACGAAATTATTATCAGCATTTATTTTCATAAACAAAATGACCGCCTGCATTTCGGTCATGGAAATACCATAAGAAATTGTTATTCCATCCGGGGAAATTTTAATGCTGCTGTGATGGTCAATTTCTTTAACGGGGAAAGTGTGAGTAAACCCCAGTGAGAGCAAACAACAGCAGGTAATCAGAAATGTGGTAATTTTTTGCATTTTCATGCTTAAATCTAGTTTTTCTATTGGAAAGTAAAAGGTTGGTTTATCAGCATGCTTCAGAATTACACTTTTCGTAAAAACGGATTATTTTGCCTGGGCTGTAAAATTATGTGGCGCAACTATAAAGAAAACGTTGGCCGATCCCTTAACGAATGAATTTCTTTGTGTTAATAACAAAAATATGGAATATTTATTTTTAATAAGCATCTATAGGAATAGATTAAACTGAATAAGCAATTTTTATTAGAAAATGGCATAAGGAATGATTATATTCGAGAAAAAATTAGACAACGAGGTTTTTAAAAAAAAGGAGAAAAATATGAAGGCAAAAAAACTGTTTATTTTCATTTTTATGGTGTCAGCTATGGTTAGTATGGCCCTGGCACAAGATGAAACTGAAGAGTCATTTAAAAAATCAACAATCTATATTCATCCCGTTGGATTGATTTTATCTGGCATCCCGGGTTTAACCTGGATAACGGCTACTTATGAAAATGATTTTGCTCCTTATAAAGCATTTTTGTTGAGGCCTTCATATATGGGTATTGGAGAGGAAAATGATAATATGAAATCTTTTTCTCTTGGGTTCGGAATACGCAATTATCTTTCAAAACCGCAATCAGGAATTTACCTCGATATTACTGGAAATCTTGGGTATTCTACAGTTCATTTAGAAGATGAATACTCCAATGACGCTATTGAAGGCTCCGGAATATACATTGCGGGCCTGGGCTATATAGGAGTACGGGGGAAATGGGAAAAGGTTTCAATATTTATTGATATTGGTGGCGGTTATCAATATTCTGGCGCTTCTGCAGAAGATAGTTATGGAAATGAAGCTTCTTTTGGTGGAGGAATGCCTGCTCTTGATGTGAATTTTGGTATTGGCTTTAACCTATAATTCTCATAATTAGTATTCTTGATATAGGTATTGCCGACAAATTGAAGATTGAGAAATCAAGGTAATTATTAATGGTTCATTCCTTTATGTACAAAGTAGGATGGCTAACTTTCCTGTTGGCCTCACTTTGTTTTTCTACTCCCGGTATCGATAGGGTAAACCTTGCTTCAAAGCACTTCCTCTTAAATATTGATAAAAGTAAAAAGGAACTGCTTCCTGAACTCGCCAATATTTGTGAATATAATTATCAGAAACTGAGCAAGGTTTTCCAATACAAATTTAAAGACCCGGTTAAGGTCATTTTTTTTGATGAGGATGATTACTCAAACGGTTATGCCCTTGGGTTTAAAAACTGGGTAGGAATTTATCTTCCCTCCAGTCCTTTTAAACTGAGAGGGCAGTCCCGATGGTTACACAATGTTATAGGCCATGAACTTGCTCATGTTTTTACCCTGAGGAAGCTTGGTTATACTAAATGGTATCTGGGGCATTACAATGTTGTCCAACTCCTGGGTGAGAAGTATGAAGCTTCTTTTGTACAGGGCTATGATATACATTCTCTTGAAAACTGGCTGGCTGAGGGATTAGCGCAAATTGGCGCCGAACTCTGCGGGTTTGATACCTGGGACTCTCATCGGTCTATGCTGGAGCGTGTTGCTTATCATAATGACGAAATATTGAAACAGGGCGAACTAAAAACGTTCTGGGGAAACAGCCGGCAATCTGAACAGATTTATAATCAAGGCTATAGTTTTATGCGTTTTGTGCTCTCTGCGCTGGGAAAGAAAAAATTTGAACTGTTGTTGCGGGCCGGCCGCAAAAAGGGCCTGGAAAAATCCATAAGTAAAGAGTTTGGGCAATCCTTTTCTCAGGTGTATAATACCTGGCTGGAGAGCCTGGAAGAACAATATGGTCCCCGGAAACCGTCCAAAGTGAATTCATTAACCAAACTTCCTATGGGTACAGATTATGTAGTTGAATCAAGCCCGGTGATGACGCAGAAAGGTTTGTTTTTTCTGTCTTCGCGCTTAAATGATTATGGGCAGACCCATTTGTATCGCTATTATCAAAAGAAGATAAAACTTATCCAAAAAGATGTGACTGGCAGGCTGGAAGTGAATAGAGATAAATCTTCAGTATTATTTATCCGGAAGCGGTATACTCCTATGCGGCAGGTTATCAATGAACTGTGTCGTATTGAATCCAAAACACTGGTGATGAAACAACTCACTACTTTTGGGCGGGTGTATGATATGGCATCTGTTGATAATGATATCTATGTGTTAACGCAAAAGGGGGGAGCACAATACATTCAAAAGTTGACGGGTGGTAAGTTGCAGACCATATATGCAAGCTCAAAAGCTTTTGATATTGTGCAGATTACTGCGGTCCCGGGTAAAGCGCAGCTCCTTGTTACACTGGTTAAATCATTTGGGGCCGATATCTATCTTCTGGATTTAAACGATAATTCTTTGACTCCACTTATTAATAGTCCCGCTGATGAAAAAGATCCTTTTTTAGTGGGTGAAAACCTGTATTTCAATAGTGATGTTTCCGGTGCTCATCAAATCTACCAGACAAAGCTGGGAGAAAAACTTCCTTTAGTACAACTCAGTCAAGAACAGGGTGGGGCATTTCAGCCTTATGTGGTAAATGATAAGTTGTATTTTTCTGCTTATGGTGCCCGGGGATTCGTTATCCGTTCCCAGCCACTCAACTCTGTATCCCTTCCTTATGTTCCTTCCGTTACAACGGGCGATACGCTTCACAAGGCGGTACCCATACCCGAAGTTAAAACCAAGAGCACTTATTACAATGCAAATAATCTCGGCTTTCTGGGAGTTGCCACCAATTTACAGTATTTCCGTTCGCCCCTTCCAGAGTCTGATTCGGTGGCCTCTTTGGGCAGAAAACTGGGTATTGGCACCTCATTATTATTCTTTGATGCCAGCTTAGAAAACTCCGCATTTATGGACCTGCAGTTGTTACGGGTAATGGAAAACCCTAAAACCAGCGTGATTGATCCCATTGTGACATTGGGATTTTCCACGTCCTCTTACGCACCTGTTTTATCGGCGGAAGCACAGTATCAATCATTAACATTGCATACCAAAGATAACGATTCTATTAGTGAAGAATATTTGGGCGAAGTGTATGAGCCCCGCATTAATCAGGTAAGCTTTCAAGCCAGTGGCACTCAGAGAATTAATAGAAATTTCTTTTTGCAGGCACTTACTGCTTATCAGAACCTGGGTGTTGGTGTATCAGGCATTTCCTACTCTTTTTCTATACTGAAAGGTTGGCATCATGCTGGTGCGGTGGTTTACCAGGATATTGAGCCTGGAACTGATTTTATCAATTCCGGGCAATCTATCGCGCTTATTGGTGGTGTTGATATGTACAACTATTTTAATGTTGATTTTTCTGATATAGACGAAAATGATGACAATCTCGTACTTAATTATGAACCTATTGAAATGGGTTCACTCATTTTTACGGCAAATAGTTATTCCAATCTTCTGAGGCTGTTATTCTTAAACATGAATTGGCAGATCAATTACCAAAATTCCTGGAACAGTGATTATACTGACATATCTTATGAAGGTTCTCTCTCATTAAAAAGTTACCTTCCCTGGAAGACTCTATCGGTTCCCATTTTTGGCCGTGCCCTGGTGTTTAAAAAATGGTATTTGTCTGTGGGAGCCCAGTATGAAAACTACGAAAGCCGGGAAGGGGTTGTTACATATATGCGAAGAAATGACAAGAATACTCCTTTTCGCTATCAATTTGTTGATTACGCCTCTCCTTCATTTAACTTGTTTGGTGATGACCGGGAAAATACCTACTCTATGAATGGTAGTCTGAACTGGAAAGTTCTTACCTTATTCAATAGATTGAGTACCTGGTCAGTGGGTGTTTATAAGAGCCTGGATAACATATCAGATGATGATTATATGCTGTATTTTAATCTTTCCATCTAATCGAAAAATATAATAACACATAAATTCTTGTTTTTTGCTTATACTTTTAATGATAAGCAGATTAGTATTTGAATCAAAAATGAAGGTATAATCGGTGTTAAGTAATATTCGCCATCTCTATGATTATTGTACAAAAAAATCTGTTACGGTTGATTCCCTGAAAGTCCCTATTAATTCAGAAGAAACCTCTGCTTTTTCTGCTGTTCCTGCTCACTGGAATGGACGAACTATTATTTTTACCCACGGCCTGGGAAATGATAAGTTTTATCCCTTTACCGAAACGTTTATGGATATGCTGGATAATTCCTATGGTATTTTCAGCATTGACCTCAATGGTCATGGCACTGAGAACACCCATTTTCTCAGTTATCCTGAAATACTATCCACCATCCCTTCTGCCATTGACTTTGTGGGGGAACGTTATAAAATTAATGCAGACAATATCGTATTGTTTGGGCATAGCATGGGTGGTGCTCTCTGCCTTTACGAATCTGAGAAACACTCTTGTGCCGGAATCATTACCGTTTCCACACCATTTAAAATCCCTGATTCCATCAATAATTTTTACGAATCAACCAGTATTTTCAAAACCTGTGTGGCTCGTCAATTAAAGTACTACAATCTGTATGACCTGGTGCCGGCGGCCTATAATTTTAAACGAAATATATTTCCCTGTCGGGTTAATATGTCTGGTAAAACTTACATTGAAGTTGCTACAGAAATATTACATCAAGTTGATGTTTTATCAAAAATTAAAAAACCGCAAATTCCATATCTCCAGGTCCATGGAAAAATGGATGGCATCATTTCCTTTAAACAAGCAGAGCAAATAGCTGAGGCCTATGGGGGTTCGAAGAAATTCATTTGTCTGGAATCCGGAACCCATTTTTCCACCCTCTTTGAAAAAAAGACCAGGTTGGGAATCCGGGATTGGCTTGAAAACCTTTTTAAGCAATAGAGGTTTGTGGTGTGGTTCAATTTTTAAAATATCGCCATTTTGTCAAAACCTATGAAATCGCTAAAAAAATGACATTTCTTTCTTATTGGGAAGCGGTTTTCGTAGAGAAATAGTACTTTCAAAAGGAAATATTTTATCTTTGTAAACAGAATAACAATAATTCTGTAGCGTATTTATGAATAGTATAAAGGGGGTATAGGTGTTAGTAACCTCTCGAAGAAGTCTGCTTTTTAGTCTGATTCTATTTTGCTGTATGACGGCCATGGCAAATGAAATTGCGGTGAACAAATTGGTATCCAATGGTATCAATGATGAAGAGGCTGTCTTTTCTCTTGATGACGTAATTCGATCTGAACTTGCCAAAACAGGAAAATATAATGTGATGGAGCGTGCAAACATTAATACCATTCTTGAAGAACAGCAGTTTCAGCAGAGTGACGCCTGTGACGCTTCTTCCTGTGCGGTGGAAATTGGCCAGCTCCTGGGAGTAAGACAAATTGTTGTTGGCAGTATCGGGAAAGTGGGGAAGACTTACACCATGAACCTGAGACTGATTGATGTCAGTACCGGGAAAATTGTAAAAGATGTTACTGAATACCATAAAGGGGAACTGGATGGTTTGTTGACTGAAGTGATTCCCACAGTCGTTCAAAAACTGGCTGGAACTTATAAGAAAAAATCCAATGCTTTGAAATACGGGCTTATAACCAGTGCAGCTCTTGCTGTGGTAATACCCACTGCATGGTACTTTACCATGTACAATAAAGACTCTGAAGAATCTGCACAAGATGAGACCTTTGATATGACAGTGAGCTGGTAAGATGTCTGGTGGTTTTATGAAAGCATTAACAATAAATAATTTGGTGCTATGCATCCTTATAACATTTGGTTCTTTTTTTGCCGGGTGCCTGCATGATGCTTCTTCAGATAGACCTGAGGATGACAATAATCCCGGTTTGATATCGGTAACTCCGGATGTTCTCTTTAAATCCGGTGGTAAAGCTGCTGCTCCAGACAGTGTCGAAACCATGGTATTTGCTGTCCTCTATGGTGATATGACCATAACCAAGAGCTTTCCTTATTCTTTGCATCAGGGGGTTATTCCCGGTGTACCGGTTAATGTGGCCTTTAATCTGAAAGTTGAAGGTAAAGACCGGTTTGGAAGTACAATCTTTAGTGGAATTGAATCCCATCCCGGTTCCGCTGGTAATATTACTATGCCCATAACTGCAAATAAGGTATCCCCGACGCCACCTTCCAACCTTGCCTTTCCCTTTGTATCTGATACCGAAATTGAATTGCAATGGGTTGATAATTCCAGTAATGAGGTTGGCTTTATTGTAGAGAGAAGTCTTAACCAGGATTCACTTTTTATTCCGTTAGATACGACCGTAGCTGATGTGAAAGGAAAAATCTATTCCACAGATATTACACCATCCACCATTTATTACTATAGAGTTGCAGCGTTTAATAGCGCTGGAGTTTCTTCATATTTGGTTCCCAAGGCTGTTCAGACGTCTGCTCCTCTTATTATAGATAACACTCCTCCTAAACTCTGGGTAAGGCCCGTTTCAAATACCACGCCATATGACAGTATTGATATATCCGGGACGGTAAGCGATGAAAACGGTATTAAATCATTTACGGTAAATGGTATAGAAACCAGTATATCTTCAGATACTTCCTTTTTTATGCGAGTACGCTCCCTCTCTTTAGGAGTAAACCAGATTCTTGTTATAGCTGTTGACAATACTTTTCCCGGAAACGTAACAGTTGATACTACAACTATTGAGTATGATCCTACAGCCATAGATAGTGAAGCACCGGTAATAACTGTTTCTTCTCCAAAGGATAACGATACCATTGGTACTTTGACTCCCAGAATTTCCGGTAGTATTCAGGAAGACGGAACTATCACCTTATTTACCGTAAATGACGTAATCGTTTCGTTAGATTCTACCAAAATGTGGTCGACAGTGGTCACCTTTAATGCGACCGGAGAAAACAAGGTGTATTGCGAAGCGTTAGATTTTTTTGGTAATCAGGGTGCCGATACTCTGGTGCTCTTTGTTGATACTACCCTTGTGGATATCACAAACCCCGTTATTTCTTTTAGCCCGCTATTTGAGGGTAAAGTCTTTAATACTTCACCGGTCTCTATCACGATTGGTGTTGAAGAAACCGGATCGGGGTTGGATTCAGTAATGATTAATGCTACCAAGGCCAATTTTACCGGCTCTAATAACGAATGGAACGCTGTCGTCAGTCTTTTGCCCGATACCAATACTATTTGGGTTGAAGCGTTTGATAAAGCGGGTAATAAAGGCAAAGATAGTTTGAAAGTAATACTTAACCGTCCACCGGTTTTTGATAAAGAGCCCATAAATAAACCTATCATGATTGGTTTGGAATATATTGACACCATACGTGCTACAGATGCTGATGACAATACGCTAAATTATTTTCTCCAATCCAGTTCACCTGATGGAATGACAATTAATTCAGCTACTGGCGAAATAAGATGGACTCCCAAACTTGTGCAGTCTGCTGTTGTCTGCAGTGCCTATGCTCAGGATAAGTACAGTAAAACCATAACAACATGGACTCTGAACGTTATTGATTCAACAACAGAGATTATCCCTCCCACAGGTGTTACATTGTTAAAACCTACAATAATCACAGATTCAACCATTGTGCTTAGCTGGACAAAAAGTACTGCTGGTGATGACTTCCGTGCGTATGAAATATATTATTCAACAACTGCCGATGTTGCCAATGAAGGTACTCTTGTTGAACCAATATATAACATTGCTGATACTACTCATACTTTTTCCGGTCTTACAAGTAATACCCTCTATTATTTTATAGTGCGCATACGAGATACGGACGCCTCTACAGGAAGTAATGTAGAATCAGCAACCACCTTAAAGCGTATTCCCGCCCCGGTAATGCTAACAACAGTTTCAAATGTGACTGACTCGAGCGTAGACCTTGCCTGGGAGGAAAGTACTGATCCTCAGTTTTTGTATTACGATATTCATTTCTCAGAAGATTATGCTCTGGCATGTAATGGGAATAGGTGGGCACGTATTGATAGTATCGATACCACAGCGATAACGGTTACCGGGTTGTCAGAAAATAAAGCCTATTATTTTTGCGTAAATGTGGGGAATATAGATACAAATGCCTCAAGTAATGTTTTAAACGGTACAACTGATAACCGGCCTCCGGAAGCGGTAAGGTTATCATCATCCACAACTACCGATTCTAGTATACTGTTGCACTGGACCAGGAGTAATGCTCTTGATTTTAAAAAATATGAGGTTTATTATCGCAGCACAGGAATAAAAAGTTCCGGGGATAGCCTATTGACTTCTATTGAAGATAAGGATGTCCTTCAATATACTGCTAATGGCTTGTCGGAAAACACCACCTATTCGTTTTACGTTTCTGTTTTTGATGATGACACCAGCACTGCCAGTAATCTTATAACAGATTCTACAGATAATACGGTGCCAGAGGCTGTCACATTACATAAACCGTATAATGTGACTTCAGCTACAGTGGAATTATCCTGGACTGAAAGTGATGCTGCTGACTTTTCCTTATACCAGATTTACTCTTCTACCAGTAGTAATGTAAGTAACCTAACAGGTACACTAAAAGGTGAAATATCTAAAAAAAGTACAACCAGTTATGTGGTTGGTGGCTTATCCAAGAATACCAAATATTATTTTATAGTCTATGTGTTTGATAACCATGACAGTGCTGCTAGTAATGTCATGAGTACTGTAACTTCAGCAGGTTGTGCTCAACATTTTACAACCCAGTTTTGCGATTACCGGGACGGCACTGTTTACAATAAAGATACGATTACGGCTAGTGGAACGACAATTACCCAGACTTGGATGACAGAAAATCTGAATTATGCACACAGCAATTCATGGTGTATGAATGACAACCCCGCTTTTTGTGATTCCTTGGGCCGCCTCTATGATTGGAGTGTTGCGGTATCTGACAGCAGTGGAAATGGTCAGGACATTTGCCCACCGGGCTGGCGTCTTCCCTCTGATGAGGACTGGAAAATTCTTGAACGTAACATCGGTATGACACAGGAGCAGGTAGATTCTTCCGGTGCACGTGGTGATACGCTTGGGAACTTGTTAAAAGATCCTGAGTTTAATGGCAGCAATGAAACGGGTTTTTCAGCGCTTCTTGGAGGTAGAAAACACACGAGTTATGCTGCAATGTTTGTTTTAGGTTTTTATTGGACCGGACAGGAAGTAGATAGTACCAAAGCTTGGGCCCGGGTCTTTTTTCAAAATAATGGTAATGTTGAACGCTCAGCTATGTCAAAAACAGACTCTTACAGTGTTCGATGTATAAAAGATAATTGAATGTTTGGCCAACGGAAATTTGCACCCAGAAACAAAACTGGTAACGCAATGTTATAGTTAAAAAACCTTACTTTTCTGATTTGCTGTCCCCAATAAAAAGTTTTTAATTCATTAAGCACCGTATACTAATAGCCGTTCCACCATTATGTTGTGTCCGGTCGCGAGATATATTTTCATTGCTACTGCTAAAACTCCGTCCCCATACGTAAAGGGTATTGGGAGAAAGGGTAACTGTCCAATAAAAAGACATCATGCCCTCAAAATATATGGTGCCTAGTTCATATGTTTCACTTTCTCTGCGGTAACCAGGGTAAGTTACCGAAAAGCCGTAATCATCGGTGCCATCCTCTTTTAATTTCGTACCTTCTGTTGTGCCACGCCAATCTTCACCGTCTGCTGCGGCTTGACTCATACCAAGAAACATTTCCAATTGTTTCCATTCATCATCGCCAGGCAAATGCCAACCGGTAGGACATACCCCTTGTACACCACTAGGATTTGATGAACTGAATGCTCCGCCATCTATAGTAGCGTCCCAGTTGTATAGAACACCATAAGACGAGAAGTTGAGCGTTTCTTTTGCGTGTGTAATTTCTTCTGCTTCAGTAGCACCATAAGGTGCATATTGTACAACATAGTAGTATTTACCCGTAATGGTTTCAGAACCAATATGAACTGAATCTACCTTGGGTAAATAAGCCAAATTTTCTGCCATCCAGGTCTGCTCTCCAATAGTAGTTGTCTTATATATTTTACCATCTCGATCATCAATCAGTGTTATTACTGAAATATTTAAATTTGCGGTATCGCTTAATTGAGGATTGCCATCATCAGTGACGGTAAAAGTAACATTGTGCAGTCCACCCTGATCATGCCCTGGTATCCAGGTAAATTGACTATCAGTTAACGTTGCTCCCGTTGGAAATGTTGTCATGGAATAGGTTAATTCATCACCATTTGAATCAGATGCTGACAAAGTAAAAGAAATTAGCTTGCCTCCATTTCCTTTCAGATTTCCCGGATTCAATAGTACAGGTTTACGATTAGCAATTATTACCGTAATAACAAAACTTAGCGTATCACTTAATTGAGGAAATCCGTTATCGGTAACAACAAAAGTTATATTCTGTTGCCCAACCTGATTGTAATTGGGAGTCCAGGAAAATTGGTTACCGGTTAATGTTGCACCAGTTGGAAAATTGGGCATTGAATAGCTTAAAGAATCATTGTTTTGATCTGTGGCCGAAAGGGTGAAACTGAGGGCTTGATTATCTTTAATAGTATCAATTCCAGGATTAGTTAATACTGGTGCTATGTTGTTTACGGGCAAGGAAAACGGTAAAATCCATTTTTGTTTTTTGCCGTTTACTTTTCCTGTTATGAATAAATCAAATTTTGCGGAACTTGTTTTGTTAACACTCAAAACATAATCCCAATCGGGTAGTCCACTTTCTTCTGGTTCAAAGTCACCATAATTCCATAACTTATTGCTATCACTAATTGTTATTTCGGATGATTTTGAAAGTAAAAGTGCCGTTACCTCCGTTATGGTCATAATGGATTTGTTTTGCAGCCGTGGTGTATATTCAATGATTTCCAGCGGATCAAGCGTCTTGTTATTGTTACCCCGGCTATCAGGTAAATTATCATCATCAATATTTTGTGATTCAATAGTGAACGGATTTATTATATACATACATGAATCATACCATGTTGAACCTCAGGAATCTTTAATAGACAATAGAAATTGTACATTATGTGCCGGTGGTATCATGTTTTTTACCTCGATCTTAAAAGGTTCAAGATTCAGAGTATCGCCACCTGCTTTAAGATTATTGAAGCCTGCAATGGGATTAGAAATAGTAATATAGGGATCGATGGTGAATAAACTGCAAATGACTGATAAGGCGTTTTCATCACCAACATTTTCCAAACGTACATTAAGAAGCAACGTATCTTTTCGATCCATTGGAATTCGTTTCTGATAATTTCCATCAATAGTATCGTAAGCAAGTTGCATATCCTTAAAAATTATAAATGGTCCGTTTGAAGACTTTTGTAAGACAATGTTTACGGTGTCAATGTAATTTTAAATGGTAACTCGCTTTTTTGTGTAATCACTGGCTTCAACTATTATTTCGTCAACGATACCGGACTTTTTACCCAGTTTTATGGAACGGTTGACCAGGTTTATTGAAAGAGCAGACAGATTAATGATCTTGTATATCTTTTTTGTTTTACCTGTTTGTACATAGAGGATTTGCATTTCAAAATATTTATTAGGTAATGGGTAAATAGTATTTCCGGTTTCTGGTAATCGGTTGGAGGGTATCAGGTCTTTTACTTTACAACCCTGGATATCGTAGAGTGCTACCTCAACTTTTTCAGAATTATTGAAATAAAGGTTAAGCTCATTTCCTCTAAATTGTATTGCCTGCTGGCTCCCATAATCCTTATTAATGGCTATTGGTCTATTGGTTAATTTGAAATTACCAGCAGAATCTGTTATGGTTGATAAGCTCTGGCCTGTTAAATTGACATTTGCACCTGTTATTGGTGCTCCCTGTTCATTTTTTACCGTTCCTATAAGAAAAACATCCTGGCAGAAGCCTTGCGATGCTATAAAAAGATGAAATATGAATGCGGAAAATACAGTTATTGAAAGCTTTTGGTTTTTCATACGGGCCTCTGATTACTATTTACAGTACTAATCTAACTTTTTCTAAAAAAAGTAGAATTCTTTTTTAGACCATCAGCATCACCACCGATAATTCATACCCAAAAACAGCACCGGAAATGGGATATTTAAGTTAAAGTATTTAATCTTTTCTGTTTCATTGTCCCGCAACAAAAAGTTTGGCCGGTTAAAGAAGTTCCACACTGCGAAGTAGGTTTGGAAAGGATGGCCGAAAAACATTGAATTACGTGTGATGCGTAAATCAACCCGTTGGTAGGGCATGTAGCGCTTTGCATTACGTTTCCCCACATAGAGCATGGTGTCAGCTTCTGTATTCATATTCGTTTTAAAATCGGTGTAGGGAAGACCTGAGGAGTACCGGGCACGTATAGACATTTCGTATTTGCTGTTGGGGAACTTAAAATAATTGACCCAATTCAATATCCAGGGCCGGTGGTAGCGGAAGTCGTACCAACTGGCATGATCAGTGTCCTGGCGTTTAGACATAGACCATTCTGCAGAAATCCAGCCGTTCCAGCTGGGCATGGGATCGTAGAAAAATGAAAACTCTGAACCAAAGGCGTGACCTATGCCGGTATTAAAATATCTGAATTCACGTTCTCCATGGAGGTCAATATACTCCTGTTGTTCACTTTCTGTAAGTTCTTCAAAAGAAGCACTATCCTGGTTTCCAACGTCATCATAGTTCCAGGATAATTCTCCGGTGTTATACAATTCAGGGGTAATCAAATCCCAATAGAATTTATAGTAGTTCTGTAATTCAAAACGGTAATGATCCGAAAAATGATGGGTCCATTCTGAATTCAAGTGCCAGGATTTTTCTGATTTTAGTTTTATATCGGTGTCACGGATATAGAAGAGTATATCATTCTGTGAATACATACCGGTGGCAAAGGTTAGTTCATTCTTTTTATTGAGGTTGAGGAAGTAACTGAACCGGGGGCTCGGAAAGTAATCACCTGAATTTTCTTCATATTCCAACCTCAGGCCTGAAATGAGGCGTTGTTTCTTGCTTATGTTCCAGGAATCTTCAGCATACAAACCGTAATAACTGCCCCATACTTTACCTTTATGCCTAAATTGGATTTGCTCCAAAAGCCTGTTCATATAATTGAGATTGGGGTCTGAGCCTGGTGTGTTTTTAGTGATGGCGAAACCATCGGTCCCGTAATGGCCCAGGGAGCTTAGTAAATCGGTGTTCCCGTTATAAATAATTTCAAAAATAAAACGGAGCATGTCCGTGTCAAAAGTTTCTTCCAGGTAATCATAGGTATACCCACCAGAAATTTCGTGATCTTTGAAGCCATAATAACCAAAATTGGCCTTATAATTATAAAAATCCCGTTTGAGTTTTAATTTGAATCCATCAGAATTCTTTATACGTTGTCCATCAAACTCTTCCCATGATTCTGAGTTGTCTTCCCATTCATCTCCCTGGAAAAACTCCACATGCCAGCGTTGCATCTGTAATGCTACTGAGTTTTCCAAAGTCCAGTTGTCATTTAAATTCCATTTGAGATTAACATTATGAATATCATTATTAACCCTGACGATTGCCAGGGTATCGAGAATACTTCTTTTGCTGCGCGTGCTTGAGGGAAGATTACTGAAAAATAAATGCCGCTTATGATGAGTGGGGGCAACTTCTTCTCCTTCTACATAGTACGCCTGGCGCAGCCACATGTTAGAAAAGATATCGTGAGATAAGAGACCTACATAATTAGCGGTTATATCTCTGGTAAGTTTAATAGTTGTACCAAATTGAAAGTCCCGGTAATTGGGAAGATCAACATATTTCTCAAAATTTTTCCGGTATTCGGTAAAAGAATCGTCTTCTACAAAAAATTCAGTTGCATCCAGAGTCCGATGATAAAACCAGTCGTACCAGAAAGCCTGGTATGAAAAATAAACGCCTACCCGGTCTTTAATTATGGGTAAACCCGCATAGATATTCCCACGGAGAAGTGATACATCGGTGAAAAGCCTGAAGCTATCCAAAGGAGCCGGACGTGATTTTAAAAATATGGCCCCGGACATGGCGTTATTCCCTTCTACCGGAAAGGCACCGCTGTAAATATTAATGTCTTCAATTGATTCCACATTAAAAAGCGAATAGAGCCCGCCAAAATGATAAGGCTGCATTAAAGGCATGTTATCCCAGAACACCCTTGTTTCTTCTGCTTTACCGCCCCGCACATAGGGTCTGACACTCGCGTCAGATTGGGTGGTGACACCAGGAAGGGTGTTAATTGCCCGAATCGGGTCTCCCTGGACCGCAGGAACTTTTTGAATCTGCAGACGATCCAGGCGCTGACGGCTGATTTTCTTTCTTCGGTGAATGCGCTGTAATTTGTCTTTCACCACTTTTTCTTTGAGTTCCAGTAGAGTGGAAGCCGCCTCTGAGCTGTCCACAATGGTGGCAGGTGGAGAAGGAGAGGAGACACTATCAGTAGTCTGGGATGGGATAATGGGGGAACTGTCAATAGGAGGTTCCGGAGTGGATGAATCAATAGTTGGGGTTGCGCCTTCCATAATGGTATCGAGGTTTTCCGTTATGGCAACACTATCTCTTGTGCTATCGACGGTCTCCTTTACAGGATGGTAATCTATTTCAGGGTATTCAATAGAGTCAATTGTTCCCGTATTCTGGTCAATAAAAGTGGGAAGCGTATCATTGGGTAAAATGGAAGAAGAGGGGGGAGTCTGTACAAGAGTATCTAAAACGGTATCTTGTGCGAGAAGGCTAGTGGGAACGATAAATAAAGAAAGTAGAAAAGAGATGGCGACAAGGATACTTCCCATGGTGTACGGTATATAGCGAAGTATAAAGCACGAAATTGTATTTTCTAGCCAACCCATTAAAAACTCCAGCCGAACCCAACGTTCCATTTCACATAAAAGCCACCGTCATCATAGCCCCATGATCTCGAGTCGAAGGTTAAAGGTATTTTAGGATAGAGAATATTTATCTGAGGGGTAACAAAATCCGGAAAAATTACAATGTCGGGTATGAACCACATAAAACCCGTAGTGAGCATATGCACAAGTTTGCGGTTGTGAACAAATTTAAAAGATTCATCCGCGTCTTCTGTTCCATTATCCATCATTTGGGTGGCCATAAGGGTTGAACGAAAACTCCCATAAACGAGGTTTTTCCCAATTTCATGGGATATTGCATAACCCAGATACCAGGAATTATCTGCCCAGGCCCCCATGATATAGCCCATAGCAACGGAATGTTTTGTTTTTTTCCACATATAATCAGGCATCGCTAATCGCATATAAAATTCAGCACTAATAGGCAGCGTGGGTATTTCCAATAGAAATCCCATTTCAAGGCCTGGAAAGGGGCCCCAATTATTTCGTATACCAAGACCATAACCAAAGCTGAGATCAGGTATACTTTGAATATGGTCGTTGGGCTTATAAAAACTGCTATCGATTGTGGAATCGAGATATTCTTCATAAAGACAAGTTGCTTTTCCGTCTTTTTTGATAAGATAGCCCCATCGGTTATCATAGCTGCAATCAAGAGTAATCATTTTTTGTTTGCCATATCCAAGAGTGATACGGGATTTTCCTTCCTGAAGGGTACGGCCGGTATTATAATTATGCGTAGTATATATGCAACTGCATAAAACTACAGGTATAACAAGCGCTAAAATGTAACGGTTCTGTATCATAAGAATACTTTTTTGAAAGAATATAGAAAATTAAGGGAAAGCATATGCAAAATTGCTTTCTAAAATTTATTTTAAAAGGATGAAAAAAATATCATCTTTTTTTGTTTTAATAACAATGGTGCTTTGCTGGCTTTGTACCTGCGTGTTTGAACAAGAAGACCCTGAGTTTGAGTATGATGTAAAATACGGCGAAGAGTTTATGTCATATGGCGCGAAATTCACCATAGATAAGAACCGTCACCCGCATATTTTAGCGAATGTTAATCTGTTGTATACCAAAAAATATACCAATCCAGATTACCCCGAAATTATGCTGCGAGGAAATACAACATACCATTACAGTTATGTTGATGGAAAGGTTTTATCCCACGGTTTTGAAAATATGCTGGGAAATAATTCTATGCATACTCGTTTGATAACATCCCCGAACACTGATAATTTATATGCAGTGGTACAAGACCTTTCTAAGTATATCATTTATATGCGCGAGTCAGGAGATTGGAAAAAAGTTCGTTCACTTTCCCTAAAGATGGAAGAAGGTTATCATATTAATGCTGATTATACCATGATATATGAGGATGAAATTTATATGCCGTTTTATTCATTCTTTTATAATCCTGAAACTTGGTATCCTGAGTCGAGTTTTAGGGGAATTCAAATTAACGGTCAAAGCTTTTTTAATACACACCAAGTTGATAGTCAGTACGTGGATGGTGATATGACAACTTATGCGCCAGCTATAATTGAAGGAACGGTGATTTTACCAGTAAGTTATCTGAAGCGTTATTCGGAAGAATGGTCAAAACCAGAAAGTGAAGATGATGATGTCAAAAACACAATTAAGCATCTTATTTGTTTGTACCGGATTACGAAAGACACCATAAAACAAGAGACCCTACAGATTGAAACTGATACGTATCTATCAGACATTATTATAAAGCAGGCAAAAGACACGAGTTTTATGTTTGTGATCAAAGGAGATAGTATTGATATCTATAATATTAATAAAGAACCGGCTGAATTACTTCGGTCTTATAATAACGAGAATTACCAGGCCTTCTCAACGATGATTGACGATGATGGCTGTATTCACCGTTTAAGCAACTTTGCTTTTGGAAACAACAATGAAAATGCTGATTCAAAAAGATCTATGAGTACAAAAACATTATTTTATACAAAAACATGTGATGACGATGTTTTTGACTCTATTCCTTTTCCTGATACTCTTAAGGATTATAAACACCATAGCACTTACTCTTCAGCTGTTGATGAAAAAGGGAATATCTTTATCATTACATTTTTATCACAACCACAAACGGCGAGTACAAAATATTCACGTTACTCAGCCACCAGGCTATACCTCATTTCGAAAGAGAATAATGAATGGATATTCACCCTCCTGGATGAGAAATGATTTAAAAGTTGAGGCGGTAGCCGCTATTCAACATTAAGGCAATTAAGTTTTTACTCCTACTATGCCAGTCCCGACTAGCTAGTCTGCGTTGATACAACGTGCAACCGAAATACACATCAGCATTTCCAAAAATTTTCCTTTTTAACCGGGAACCGATAATGCGGGTTTCAAACTGGAACTCATTGGAAAAACTCGCGTTGAGTTTGTTATCTACTGCCATATAGTCTTCTGTTCCACTATATTCTTCTTTAAAGAATTCCGCTTTGGACTGGAGGTAATGGCGGGTCTTAAAAGTATAAAGGATACTTTTTTTGCCATTATAGAGATTGAAGAGAAGCCGAAGTGTGTGGCTGTTGATGTCCCAGTCATCCTGGTAAAACCGGTACCCCGCCTGAATGGCTGTTCTTTCAGTAATCATGAAACGGGTTCGGGAGCCAATGGCCAGTTTATTGCGTTCGCCGGGATGGGCAGGCTCTGCATATCTGAATGTGTTGTTTTCAATAAGGGTTATAACTTCATAGGGGTTTGACAGGTAACCTTCATAACGGCTCCAGCTCAGATTAAATTCAATAAGGGCTGATTTACTAATAAGCTGAGTAATACCTGCGTCAATGGTTAGTACATCAATATCTTCTGTCCCTTCCCGGGTCTGGGGGAAAAGCTTGTCCCAACGTTTTACAATGCCCAAACGGGGAGTGGTATTCTTTTTTGCCAGAGGAACAGAGAGGCCCCCCGTGAGGGTTTTTGAAGAGTAGTCACGTTCACGACTGTAAATACCATTAACATCTGCTGTAGCACCGAATAACTCCTGGGCCGCACCAAATGAAAAATCATGCCGTAAATCATCAGGAGTGTTATCTCTGCCACCATGATTAGCTGGAGTGGCGGAAGAAACGCCATCAATGTCAAAATGACTACGCATGGAAGCTGCGGTGATAATATCCACATCATACTTTCCTGACAAGGTGGTAGAAGATGTTATTTTTCGCTTCAGGGCAATAGAAGGAAATACAACCTGTACATTAGCGTTATCCAGATAGGCATTCAGGTTAACCTGAAGTTCATTTGGCAGTGTGCTCTGGGAGAATGCAAAACAGGATAGAAGCAGTACCGGGAACAGGCTTGCCGCCAAAATCTTTGAGAGATTAGCCACAGCCACATCCTCCGCTTTGTTCACCCGTTCCACCTGAACTCCCTTCTCTTCGTTCATGATGACTGTCGGAGTGTGATTTACGAACAGGGTTTTCATCCATTATCATTATAGGATCAGATAGTTTTTCTCGTTGCCATGGTTGCACAACGGCGCAATTGGCAAAAAGTAATGTCAGAAAAATAAGAATGACATTAATGATCATCTTCTTCATCCTCTTCATCTTCTTCCCAAATGGGGCCATGGCACTGGAAGCAGGAGGGGGCTACTAAATGAGACTCGCTGGTGAGCCCTCCTTTGAGGTCAGATTGGTGGCAATTGTCAGAGGCACAACCCTCATGTTCTCGATTTCCAAAAGGCTCATCTGGCTCATCTTTGTGCAAAGCGCCTTGTTTGAATTTATGGTGTCCGTCTACTTTGAGGGCTTTTAATCCGGGATCAAACATATCACAGCGACAAAGAACCACAATCGTTGCCGGGATAAGAAAGAACCAGAAAAAGGTGTTTCGCATAATGATAATTTGCTTATAACAATTTAATTGCAATAGGGGAGATAGGGATGATGTTATTGCTTGGATTGCTTTAGTTCCTTTAGCAAAATTTGTAATTCTTCAGCTATTATTTTCTTATGGGATTTAGAAAAACCGGTATGGGTGAATCGTATGTACCCCTCTGCATCTATAAAAAGAGTAGTGGGCATTGCCTGCAATTTAAATATGGGTGGAAAGGATTGTGTTTGGTCAAGGAGAACCGGGAAAGATGGTTTGGATTTTAAGTCATCTAAAAAGCTTGTAACATTTTCAAGCTTGTTATCTATGTTCACCGTTATCATGGCAAAGTTGTCGCTCTTGTGCATTTCATAAAATTCTACAAGAAAAGGCAATTCTTCCCTGCAGGGAGCGCACCAACTGGCCCAAAAATCCACAAGTACAATTTTGCCTTTATAATCTGATAAAGAAATGGTATCACCTTTTAAGGTAATGCCCGACAAATCAGGTGATTTTATGTGAGCATCCTTGTCTTTCGTAAAAGCAATTGAAGTAAAAAGAATTACGAAAAGAAACACAAAACACGAAAAAGGGTGGCCATTACCTGGAAAAAGCAATCTGTTTATTATAATTTTCGCCATAGTTGAGAGACCTCTTAAAGGGGTGAATTCCAATAAAATACAATATTTCGGGATTTGCAGCTTTAATAAAAAAGAGGACTTTCAGCGGGTACTTTGTAAATCAATAATTAAACAAAATCTGTTCAATGTGCCAAAACAGTTGATTTTTACAATATAAAATTGTTATTCTGGCAAATATGCGGTTCTGGGGTTTGGAAAAAAAAACTTTTTTTCAACATTTTGTACCCGGAACGAGGAATAATTCACAGCTGTTAGGTAGACTTAAAAAAGGTTCTGAAAAATGGAAGAAAATATTACTGCCGGCGAATTAATGATTCCCATTTCAAAATATCCAATTGTATCAATTAATGATACCCTGTTGGATGCTGTGGAAGAAATGGATAATATCCAGATTGACAGTGGCGGTAGAAAGGCTCTTCCCCGGGTGGTACTGGTATTTGATCATTCAAATGAATTGGTTGGTGTTATCCGGCGAAGAGATATTTTTAGAGGACTTGAGCCCGGCTTCCTGGTGAAACATACTTCCTCCTATAAGCGGAAATGGTTTGATGTGCATATTGATCCCAATCTGTCTGAATTAACGGGTGACGCAACTTTTGAGTCGATTAAGCGAAACTCCAAAAAGAAAGTGAAAGAAATAATGCTTCCAATTGCCCAAACCATTGACTACGACGATCACATTACTAAAATCATTTCCACGATGGTAGAATATAATATCAGTATGATTCCTGTTACTAAAAACGATAGGGTTGTGGGGGTTGTACGATCTGCTGATGCACTACATTTTATTGCCCATTCCGTTTTAAACGTTCAGGATCATTTTAGGTTATAATGGAAACAAATACACATAGCTCTGATCATAAAACAAGAATAATACGTCTTGTTCAAAAACACAAAGACCTCGACAAAAAGCGCTTGTCCTTTATTTTATTAGGTGTGATACTTTTTTGTGCGGTTTATTTTTCTCCCTCATGGCCTGCGGCATTAGATCCCAATGGAAAAGCATTTGCACTATCCCATGAAGGAAAGGCCGCTATAGGCCTTTTTTTATTGACTGCGGTATGGTGGGTTTTTGAAGTTGTCCCCATTGGGGTAACCAGTGTGATGGTTGGAGTGATTCAGGCTATGTTTCTCATTCGTGCGCCCAAAACAGCTTTCAGTGATTTTATGGATCCTTCGGTATGGTTTATTTTCGGCTCAATTGTAATAGGGATGACCTTCACTAAGTCCGGCCTTACCCAGCGCATGGCTTATAAAATGCTCATGCTCGTCGGGGAGCGCACCAGCATGATTTATCTGGGCACTTTTTTGATGACGGCTATACTTACTCTCATCATGGCCCATACCGCAGTTGCTGCCACAGTATTTCCATTGCTGATGGCTATTTATAAATTGTATGATACGAGTGATAAACCAACCAAATTTGGAAAAGGGCTGTTTATTGGTATGGCCTTTGTCGCAGGAGCGGGCAGCTCTATTACCTTATTGGGCGCTGCACGGGGTGCAGTGGCACTTGGATTTTTCAAAGATATTACCGGTAAAGAAATATCCTTTTTTCAATTTTCCTACTATATGTTTATGCTTGGATTTGCCATGGTATTTTTGCTCTGGGGCTTCTTCATGATATTTTATAAACCCGAAAAGAAAACCATACCGGGTTTGAAGATACGTGCGAAAAGCCTCTATCAAAAACTGGGGCCAATGAAACCAATAGAGATAACCACCATTACGATTGTGCTTTTGACCGTAGCAATCCTTGCACTTCGCTCCTTTGTACCTGTATTGGCTCCCATAAATAAAAGCGCTATCATCCTGGTTTCCACCATCTTATTTTTCCTGTTTAACATCCTTGATATGGATGACCTTGAAGAAATCCCCTGGAACATCATTCTCCTGTTTGGGGGGGCCATGAGTATAGGTTTTTGCCTTTGGCAGACCGGAGCTGCAAGTTGGTTAGCTGTAAACTGGCTTATACTTTTTCAAAATGCTCAATGGTTTGTGTTTGTACTCGGAATAGCTTTCTTTGTACTGGTGATGACCAATCTGATAATGAATGTGGCGGCAATAGCAATATCTCTGCCTGTTGCCCTGGTTATATGCCCTTATCTTGGGGTTGCTCCGGAAGTGGTTTTATTTGCATCCCTCACAACCGCTGCAATGCCTTTCCTTCTACTGGTGGGGGCTGCTCCCAATGCTATTGCCTACAATAGTAAACAGTTCACTTCAGGTGAGTTTTTCGTTGCCGGTATTCCAGCGAGCTTATTGCTCATGGCGGTACTGTCGGTATTTGTAATGTGGATCTGGCCGTTAATGGGTATGCCCGTCTTAGCACAGTAAAGTTTTAAAATCTTTTCACCGCAAAGGCGAAAAAGCAGGATGCTTTGCATGCCACCGAAGCCACGAAGGCAGAAAGGTGGCCAAAGGACGCAGAGGTTTCGCAAAGAGGTTAATAAAAAAACTGAATCACTATGCACTTTAGTGTAAGGCTTTAACTTCTAATATTAATCAGCTATTTTGAACAGATACTAACTAATGAGAGCGCTGGCGGAAGTTGTCGGGGTTTATCTGGTATTCTTTCATCAGCTTCATGAGCCAGGTGCGGTCAATATCGAGCTGTTTGGCGGTACGGGAAACGTTGCCATTCCATTTTTTGAGGACTGAAGTTATAATCTCTGTTTCTGCTTTTACCCTGGCCTCTTTTAAAGTGAGGTGACCAACGGGGTTTGTGGTACCCGTGCTAAAGGGGGATGTGTCGATATTGATATCTTCTCCAGATATCTTTTCGTTCCCGGTCAGAAGTATGGATTTTTGTGTCACATTTTCCAGCTCACGAATATTTCCCGGCCATGGATATTCCATTAAAGATGCACGGGCAGAAGCGTCCAGTTTTTTTAATGACATTCCAAACTGTTGACAGTATTTATGAAGGAAAAAATCAGCAATTAAAAGTACGTCACTATCACGGTCCCGGAGAGGAGGGAGGTTTATGTTAATGACATTAAGACGGAAGAAAAGGTCTTCCCGGAACCGGCCTTCTGAGACCTCTTGATAAAGATTACGGTTAGATGCAGAAAGAATTCGCAGGTTGATGGGTATAGACGTGGTGCCGCCAACACGTACAACTTCAGACTCCTGGAGTACTCTTAACAGTTTTACCTGAAGAGAAAGGGGTAATTCGCCTATTTCATCAAGGAACAGGGTTCCGCCATTCGCCTTTTCAAAGTAACCAATTTTTTGCTGATGAGCGCCGGTGAAAGCCCCTTTTTCATGGCCAAAAAGCTCAGATTCAATAAGGTTTTCGGGGATGGCCCCACAGTTAACGGCAACAAAGGGGCCGCCTGCTCTCTCAGAATTTTCATGGATATATTTGGACACCAGTTCTTTGCCTGTGCCGGTTTCACCATAAATAAAAATAGGTGTATTGGTCCGGGCTACTTTCTCTGCCATGCGCAGGGTTTTTTCCATCACCCTTGAACTATATATGATACCTGATGACGTGGGAATATCACGCTGCTGCAAGCGTGCAATAGTGTCTTTCTGCCTTTTATGCGCTTCTTTTATGCCGAGAATATTTTCAAGCAGTGGCCGTAAACTGTCGCAGAACTCACGATCATCTTCTGAAAATGGATTGTTGCCCTGCAGGCGATCCAGGTATAAAAAACCTATCAAATCACCTCCGCTCAATAATGGAGCACATAAAACAGACCCCACGGCATTGCGATTGAGGGATGACATGGATTCCCCATTTTCCATCCAGTCGCTATCTTGCATAAGAACCGTTTTTTTTGAATCCCGTGCCCAGCTTATTGCACGGTTACTGAATCTGCCCGCGCTTGCACCACTCGGAAAACTGGCAACCGCCCGGGTAGATTCTTTTCCCGCTTCCTGACGGAGAAGCCTGGCAGCATCACATTTTAAAAGTCTCGAAATACTTGTAACCAGTTCCTGAAAAACATCACGACTCCGGTCTTCAAGTAACGAAACGATAACATCAATAAGTTCACCAATGGGGCTGGTTATCCCGGGGGAGGTGGTCACACCTTCTTTTTCTGATTTTTCAAGAAATAAATAATCAGTATTAATGAGCCTGATATTGTCCCCATGTGAGAGATCCGCAGGGAGTTTTAAGGGCTTCCCGTTTAATTTGACCTTGTGAGCACCGGCAAGGGCCTGGAGATTATATCTGCCGTTTTTAAAAAGAATATGAGCAAGACGTTCCGGTGCGGGGCCAGAAAGTTTGATATTACAGGATGCGGAGGCACCGGCAGTAGTTACACGTCCCGAAAGATTAAAGACCGCGCCATCATCTTTGCATTTTAATATGGGATAAGATTGATCCGTCAAAACATACCATTAAAAATGTTTAGGGTTGAATTCCGGCCCATCCGGGAAGTTTTATTCTTTTGGTTTGAAAGGGAAGTAGCCTGATTTTTTCGCGCCATAATACATTACCATCATCATCTATCCATTTCAAAAGATGGGAACCATAGGGTACCTGGGTGCCGGTTTTAAGTTCGTTTTTATTAAGGTGACGGTCATTTAAAACGAGTACGCCGCCAGAAGGACATTCTGCAGTCAGGGTAGCAGAGAGCGATTTTGTCTGGGGGTTAGCTGACTTCAGGGGTATGAGACGTTTAATGTATGACTTGTTACCTGTTGTGGGGAGTAAGAGGGCCTTGGTGATTTTGTTGTCGGCATAGGAAAGTGAAATCTGTTTTGTTTCTCTGCCTTTTTGGAGGCCAAAAAAATAAATGAATGCCATCACCGCTACGGCTATAAGTGCGTATACCGGCATGAGCAACTTCTGTTTCTGGTTACTCTCCTTTTTGGCGGACAGGGTTTCCATAAGAGAAATAGCTTCACCATTATTGGGATCTTCTTCCAGGCACTCAACCAGAAGCCAGTAAGCTTCGTCAATTCGATGGGCAAGGATGAGTTTGGCTGCAGCATTATAAAGCTTTTTAGAATGGCGCTGGGAAGAAATTTCACCATTGCTATATTCTAAGGCGGCGGCCTGAGGCAAGTCTCCACAAGCAAGTAACCATAAAGAAAGTAGTTCAGGACCTTTCCCCGGGCGATTTTCAGGATCTTCTGCGACAAGATTATCCAGTATTTCTGGCTGAGGCAGAGTATGATAGAGCCATTTAAATATTTTACCCAGAGCAAAAATATCAGTACGAAAATAATCGACATTTTTTGTGCCAGACCAGAGTTCCGGAGCCATATAGGCAGGAGTACCTTTGACAACTTCGGTCATCGTACCAAAATTGTCTTCAATATTTTTTGAAAGGCCAAAATCTATAAGGAAGATGCCTTTTTTGGGAGAAATGAGAATATTCTCTGGCTTAAGGTCCCGATGTGCGTAGCCATGCCGGTGAATATCAGCAACCGCATGAATAATCTTATCAGTGAGCCAATTTCTCTCTTCAGGGCTTAAATCTTTTTTGAGGAGGGTTGAGAGCCGAACACCTCTTACCCATTGCATGACTATGAAAATCTGTTTTCGCCATTCAAATACATCAAACACTTCAGGTACACAATTACTTTGGATTCCCGCCTGTACACGAGCTTCTTGTAACTGTTCTTTGCGCTTATCCGGGTCTTTTTCTTTAAGAATTTTAACAGCGACCCATCGATCCAAAGATGTCTGGCGAGCACGAATAACTGAGGAAAAGCTTCCTTCTCCTATGGCCATGGGGTGGGTAAAACCTTTAGGGAGTCGTGGAATCAATGTCTATCCCTTATTCGTTTTTCTGCCCTGGCAAACCAGTACAATACATCTTCATCTTGCGGGACAATTTTAAGGGCCCGCAGTAAATAATCTCTCGCTCCTGCAACATCCTGTTGCTGCCAACAGATCATCCCAAGGTTATAAAGTGCTGTTGGATGCAGACTATCTAAGTTTATTGCTTTGAGGAAAAGGGCCTCAGCTTTGGTGACTTCACGCATATTGTAATAAATAATGCCTGCAAGGTTAACCGGTTCTACGTCTCTGCGGTTAAGCTCAATAGCATGGGATAGCGATTCAAGAGCGGATACGGTGTCCTTGCTATTCAGCAACAACCTGGCTTGTTCTTTGTATGCGTCACAGAGGAGGAGATTTAATTCATCAGAAGGAGTGATAGTTCTGCAGGCTTCCAGTTGGATAAGTGCGTAATACCAGGCTTCCATATCTGCCTTGTCCGCTGCTTTTTGGAGAAGAGCTTTGCCGAGCCCCAAACGGGCACTGTAATCTTCAGGTACCTTTTTAAGACGCGTTTCAAAAAAACTGATGGCCAGGGGGTAGTCACCCAGAGCCAGGCATATATTGCCATTTTCAACTGTTTTACCATTACAGCCAAAAAACGAAAGGAATAAACAGGCTCCCAGGCAAAGTAAAAATGTCTGTGTTGTTACAATTTTAATCATTTAATAAAAAAAGGTTTTTTGCCAGCTGATGGCTAGTCCCATATCCAAATCAGGCAGATCCATCGGGGCCTGATCTGCCAGGCTGGACCAGTTTTTTTCTATAAAGCTATAAAAGTAAAAATACCCGAATTTTAAGAACCGTTTTTTAACAAAAAAACTGAGCTTTCCACTTTGATCTCTACGTTGTTTAACTGAATTATCCAGAGGTGATGTTCTAATTTTGCTGGCAAGTAGTGTATTGTCTGTTGACTCTTTATTTTCTACTCCATAATATTTGCCATCCTGCTTATTATAAATAACCCAGGGTTGCCCCAGGGGATCGGGATCATTCATCCAGGAACCAGATTCAGGGATATAGTATTCACGGGGAAAGTATTTGAAACTGCCGTTAATACCGATACCTGCTGTAGCACCGTAAAAAGTCTTTAATGAATAATTAAGTTCAAATTCAGCTTGATAAAAGTCTTGTGGGAGAGACCAGTGTAGTTGGATTTCTTTAGAATATGCTAAAAGCGAATCGGAAATATTGTTTCTGCGCATGATACCAAGGCCCTGGTAGTTCACTTCAGTGGTATAGTTGCTGTCTGTGAAAAAAGTAGGTTCCGGACTTTTTTGAATATCATCAGCATAAAGAAGAGTCGCGGTATATTCATAGGTATAAGGCTCTATACTGAATCTGGAGAGGATTGCTGAAAAACCAGGTCCACTTCCATTTTTTATTGAGCAATCCCAAAAATACATGAGCCAGAAAAAGTCAGAAATATCTTCGGGTTGTTTGCCTCTCTCGCCATTATACCCCAAAGAAACGAAAGACAAAGACTTTGCGTCCATCTTAAAATAATTTGCGTCAAAACTGTGGTTGGGACTCCTGCTATCGGCAGATTTAAGATCATAAAGAAAGGTATAGGTAAAAGACAGGTTTTTAAACAGCAGGTTTTCAATACCGGCAAACATACTGTAATCATGATCAAAGTATTCTTTGTCATATTCCTGCGAAGCTTTGACTTTCCCACCGAATAAAATAGTCTTATCAGAAAAAATGTTATGCTTCCATTCTGCGCGAATATAAACGCTGTTATCCGGTCCTCGCTCATCTTTATTGGAAAAATCAATATCCCAATCAAAGGGATAAATTTCCTGGCTTATCAGGTTTTCATCAAAATAACCACTGGATAGTTTTAACCTGATGTATGGAGACCAGGAGCGGTTTATAAGGGGAGCTTCCGCAATCATTGTAACATTTTCAAGATAAAAGTTTAGCGTATCTCTAATTTGCTGTGCATCTTCATATAATTTAAGCGCAGTGTATATTTTATATCTCTGTTTCAATATGTCATAGTAGAGATCCTGTTTCTTTTGGGTTTGGGTACCAAAATTAAATGCCAGGGCTGTATCATATACTGATTTTTGTATAAAGGCCTCAGCCATGTAATAATACAGGCTTTCCCGAGGTACCGATTCCTGAAAAGAAGAAAGAAAAAACGTGATAGCACTGTCAGCCTTTCCCTGTTCAAGAGCATTTAAGCCTTGAGAAAAGTTCACGCTTATTATTGTTGATTTATCTGTAGCGGTTGCTCTTACCACTATTAGGGGTAAAAGGCATATTAATAATAGCTTCAGAATAAAATTCAATATGTTGAAGTCGGGATAATTATGCTAAAGGGGGGCAATTGTTTTTTGTTCCTGATAGAGACCCTCCTGCCTTTGAGATCATAATAGAGAACCGGTAAATTTTGGTCTGCTGACTGAACAGCAATGTCTCTAAAATATAATTTTTTTATATCAGAGGTTTCTTTTGGGCTTAGCTTTATCCCATCTATGATGTTGATATAGGTTTCGATATTGGAGTGTAAATCAATAGTATCTCCCAGTGCATAGATTTCGTAGCCTTTCCCTGCAGCTGAGGTTATGACCATAAACTCAGAATAGGGGGGAGTGGAATCAACCGGTATCAACATTGACCAGGCTTCCGGAGCCCAGTTTCCCTGTTTCGTTCTGACTAAACTGGAGTCAAAATATAAAACCGTACCAAAGGGGTATTCTGAAAACTTCACCGCCATAAGATAGGCCATGTAATTAATCCGGGTCCACTCATCTGGTGTGGCATATTCAGTCTGGGAAATAGGAAATTGCCTGATACATATAATAGAAGCATAAGTGGCACTCGTATCCAGAAATACATGATGACTATCATTCACCTGATTCCGAATCCAATTTGACGGCAAATCTATTGAATAACCGAACGCTTCATCAGAAATGGTTGCTGAATAGGTGCTTGTGAAAAGTAAAATGATTATATAAAAAAGGTACTTTGTCATTATTGAAAACTGTGAACCTTTTGTGATGCTCATAATTACTCCTCTGTTTTTTGAAATTTGTAAACCCTTTGTGATGCTAAAAATTAATCCTCTCTTTTCTTAATTTCCTTAAGCTGACCTTTACGTTCCTGGATGCGGGCATCCATATTCTCTATTGCTTTTTCAACTTTTTTTCTGATGTTATCAGGTAATCCGTTCAGATGTTTTTGTTTTTTGTTTTGTGCTTCCAGTTTTGCAGCCTGAGATTCTTCTTTGCTATCTTCTTGCATATTTTTATGCGTCTCCATTTGTTGTTCAGCAGTTTTAATTTTTGACTGTTTTTCCTGAGGCAAGGTCTGCATGATATCATTAAAAATATTTTCTGCTGATTTAACTTCAGGGGCAGGTTTAGAGGTCTGTTTTAATTGACCTTTTGGTTCCTGAGCAAAAAGGAATTGAATTAACAGGACGGTAAGTATCAAAGTGAAAAGTCGCATAATTTTATCTTCTTTTTAAATGAACGAATTATTCAATAAATAACGCAAATATAGTGCCACTCCTATATCTGTTGATTTCAGTGTATTTGACGGTATTTATGCAGATATTTTACAGAAGGATTGCGGTGAAATGACTGCATATTTGTTTGTAATTATGCTGTCGCTCTGTAAGTCTTTAATTATATGTGAGTTAAAAAAGATAAAAGTCTGTAGTGGATTGACTACAGTATTTCCAAACCTCAATTACCGGTTGTTATTTTGCCGTGACTTTTGGGGGTTAAGAGCGTATTGCTGTCTTATATATATAGCTGAATTAAGCATTGCGTTAGCAACTGCTTCAATGAAACTTATGCCCTTGGGTATATAGCTGAATTAAGCATTGCGTTAGCAACTGCTTCAATGAAACTTATGCCCTTTGGGTATATAGCTGAATTAAGCATTTGTGGGTGAGGTCATTTTGCTCTTAATTGCCCTCTCCCCCTTAATCCCCCTCTCCCGGAGGCTCGGGAACAGAGGGCGAGGGGGAGACTGCAAATATGATTAAAAAGACATTGGTATTTTTAACATTAAAAACACTGAACAAGAAACACCGATATACGATTTTAGAAGAAAAATATTGAAATTTTGCTGAAACAATATAATATCTTAAATCACAAATTGATGTTTTGATGGTGATTGACTGCAATTTCTCATTCTATTAGTAAGTTACTACTACAAATGGGTTTATGTCATTTAGATTAGGGCGTGATCTGAGATTGCCGGCATTTAACCGCAAAAATATGGTTGGAAAGCAAGTGCAGACGCGGGTTTTTAACCTGATTTCTATGTTTTAAACTTTGGCACCAGCTTTGCTTTACCATACAAGCAGTTAGCATTCACAGCTTAACCACAAAACCAAAACAAAGGAGAACAAAATGATCAAATTATTATCAACCGTAGCAGCAGTAGCTCTTATTACTACAGCCGGATGGTCTCAAAGCGCAGATGCCCCTCAAGGACCTGGCGATGAAGCTGCCCTGACTCAAGAACAGAGAAAAGCAAGCATTCAGGAAATGATGGGTAATATGTCTGAAGAAACTCAGGCACAGGTTAAGGCCGCTTTGGCTAAAGCTGAAGAAGCTAAATCCCAGATAAAGGAACAAGTTCAGGCAATGAAAAAAGACGGCGCAAGTGAAGAAGAAATCGCAGCTGCAATCGAACAAAAACGCACCCAGGCTCGCGAAAAACTTCAGGAAGCTATTCAGGCACTTGCTGACGTACCTGAAGGCGAAAAAGCAAAACTTCAGAAAGTACGTGAGAGAATCCAGAAAAGACTCCAGGAAAGAAAAGCTGAGTTTGAAGAAAATCAAGCAAAACTTCAGGAGAAAAAAGGTGATGGCGAAAAACCCGACGATGCTGGCACCGGCAAGTAATAAAAATATCTCATAGCTGAAGATAAACAGGGGGGCAAAAGCTCCCTTGTTTTTTGTTATTGCTTTCTGAAGTTAATCATGGTACAATAGAGAAGGAAGGACTCCATTAGTTCCTCCTTCCTTTGTTAAAGTTGGCGGCTCTCTTCTCCAGGAGAGCCGCTTTTTTTTTGCCTGAACTTGTTCCTTAATCTGGGAGTTAGCTTAAGCGTACTGGCAAAATAGCCCGCACCAAAACCATTATCGATATTCACTACAACCACTCCCGGAGCACAGCTATTGAGCATAGTGAGTAAAGCTGAGAGCCCCTGGAAGCTTGCGCCATAACCCACGGAAGTGGGAACGGCAATTACCGGGGAGTCAGTCATACCGCCAACAACAGAGGCGAGCGCGCCTTCCATCCCTGCCACTACAACAATCACATCCGCTTCATTAAGCATTTCCTTGTTGTGAATGAGTCGATGTACGCCAGCCACCCCCGCGTCATAGAGCCGTTTTACTTCACTTCCCATGGTCTCTGCAGTTACTGCAGCTTCTTCGGCTATGGGAATGTCTGCAGTTCCAGCTGAAGCAATTAAGATTCTATTGCCTGGCTTTTCATATTTCCGGACACCGGATATTATGATTTGGGCTTCTTTGTGAAAAATTGCTTCCGGGCAAACTGCTTTGACTGCTATATAAGCCTTTTCGTCTGCTTTGGTAGCCATTACAAAACCTGAAACCTTCGAAAAGTGTTCAGCTATTTTTTGTATCTGTTCTTCCGACTTTCCTTTACAGAAAATAACTTCTGGAAACCCTGTGCGTTTTTCTCTGTGGGTATCAAGCTTGGCACAACCAATATCATCGTAGGGTTTTTCCTGTAACAAAGAAACCCCTTCGGTTGTTTCCAACTTTCCTGCTTTGATTAATTCCAGAATGTCCTTTGTATTTTGATGCATTAGAGATCTTCATGAATAAATTAAATAGGGACCCAATGAATGATGAAATTCTTATTAATAAATCAAAAGCTTATCTTCTTGCTTATTTACTCGATCATCAAGTTTTTTTTGACAAAACACCCCAAATTGTATAAAAAGGTAATGTATGTTCTGGCTGAATATTATTGAAAACC
>JADFYW010000159.1 GCA_015232855.1 Fibrobacteria bacterium | reverse complement strand
CTCTTCCAAAAATATCTCCCTGAGTTTAACTGAGGTCTTTTTATATGACTTGAGAGTAAAGAGTTCTTGAAATCCAGTCATTCCGGCTTGTCCGGAATCTGTTGGATGTTAAAAAAACTTGAAAAAGCTTGATTCCGGACAAGCCGGAATGACTTTTGAAAGATTTTGAAGAACTCAACACTGTCGTTTACATGAGTACAAATGTATTAAAAATATGAAGGAATTTGAAAAAAGTTAAACATTGAAATAATACTACGAACATTATTTAATGCAGGAACTGATTACATTTTGCATTTTTTATATGATGAAGGGTATGCTCCGAAAATCCCGCAGAATCTCGCAGATATTTTTTATTTCCCTGTTTTTTATTATCGTTTTTGGGCTTAATACCTATCCACGGGCCTATGTCTATCCCGTTGAATGGTTTCTTCAGCTAAATCCGCTCACTGCTGTTTTAACCAGCATTGCTTCAAGAGATATTATGTTTGGTTCGGTGATAATCGGAGCCATTATTATCGCTCTTACTATAATCTTCGGTCGTATTTTTTGTGGTTTTGTATGCCCTCTCGGCGCGGTTATTGATTTTAGTGACCGATTTTTGTTTAAAAGACGTCCTCCAAAAATGAGGAGGCCTTCGGTCTTTCTTCAAAAATTCAAGTATATTTTTTTGATAGCAGTTTTGATTCTTGCTGGTTTCGGAGTGCTCTTTTCATTCCTGATTGATCCCATTTCACTTTTTACCCGTACTGTTGTTATTATCCTCTATCCATTACTTATGATTCTGAGGTTGGACAGTATTGAACTCATAGCTCCTGTCATCCAAAAATTAGGGGCAGAGGATGTATTACTTCTATCCTTTAAGACTCCTCTCTTTTATGGCAGTGTGGCGGTTCTTATCATCTTCGCACTTATTCTTGCCGGAGGGTACTGGGAACGGCGATTCTGGTGCCAGTATGTTTGTCCATCCGGTGCTTTTTTTGGACTATTAAGCCGCTTTGCATTGTTCCGGAGATCCGTCCGGCGCATCTCTTGTAATGGCTGCAATGGGGGAAATACCTGTGCAAAGGTCTGCCCGGTTTCTGCTATTGATCATACAGATGTATTTGCAACTTCCACTTCAGAGTGTGTTGTATGCGGCGTATGTACAGATATAAAAGATAGTTGCAGTGAATTTTCATTAACCTCCCAAGGCAAAACCGTCATTACCGGTACAAATCTGGGTAGGCGGCAGTTGGTTGCTGGAGCTGCAAGTGGTGCTCTTTTAATACCGGTTTACCGCGGGAATGCTGAAAAAATGCATGATGATTTCGGAAGAATTATCCGCCCTCCAGGCGCTTTACCTGAAAAAGAATTTCTTGCACGGTGTACCGGATGCGGCAATTGTGTAAAAGCCTGCAAGACAAACGCCATTCAGCTCTGCCAGTTTAAAGATGGCTTCTCGCGGGTTTATTCTCCGAAGCTCGTTCCCAAGATAGGGGAGTGTGAAGAAAAATGTCACATTTGCGGCCACGTCTGTCCCACTGGGGCCATTCGACCTCTCAGTTATGAAGTTAAGCGTTTTGCCAAGATTGGAACCGCGGTTATCAATAAAGATAAATGTCTTCCCTGGGAACAAAACAAGGAATGTCTGGTCTGTGATGAGGTGTGCCCGTATAATGCAATAACCACAAAATTACTGGAGACGCCCTATGGAAAGTTCAAAGTGCCGGTAGTGAATGAAGACCTTTGTCTTGGCTGTGGAATTTGTGAAAAGCACTGTCCGATATTTGATGAGTCAGCTATTTGTGTATTTAAATTCTCAGAGAATAGAATTTCAAAAGGACCCTATGTCTCTGCTTCTGAAAAGAAAAAAATTCTTAAAACAAGGAAGAAATCAGATAAAGCCCTGGGGGCAGTGTTTGATAAGCCGGGTGAAGTACGGCCTGATACTACAGATAGCTTGCCGAAAAAAGAGGCCCAGGAAACGCAGGAGTTGCCGGAAGGCTTTGACTTTTAAAGTCTAGCCTTATTCATTTTTATAAGGAAGCGGCTGTTGGTTTGTCTTTCCTTTTTGCTTGTGCGCTGGCTTTTTGGCTTCGGGGTAACCTCCAAACTGATATACAAGCTGGAAATTGAATTTTAAGGCATTAAATTCCAATTCATAATTGCCTTCTATTTCGTCTTGAAGGAGTATGTCTGTCCAGTCACCACGGACCGGAAAATTAAGATGAACTAAGGAAATATTACCATTAACACCAATATATTTCCAGTTATTCAGCAGAAACCCAAGGCTAAGTTCGTATCCGGTACCGAATAAGGAATAAGGAACCATTTCAGAACCTGCGCTACTCCAGAATTGAGTACCTCCGATGTTCCATAAATGGGTATAGGAAAAATATAGAGTTTTATCTCCCTTCACAGAAAGAACTTGTTTAGGGATATAAAATTTTAAGCCAATACCACCCAGGTTTGCAAAGGTTGTGTAAGTCCGGCTTATATTCCTGATAGTACCGGAAACCGTATTCACAGCAATTGCTGCCTGATTACTGTCTGGTTTTTCATAATAAGTAATATCAGGAGAAACCGTTTCGATAATAGCTTCCTGCTCTTTAGTAAAAAACTGGGTACTCAGACAAATATCAAGGTATCTGGTAACAGGAATACCAATAAAAGCTCCAAAAGGTAATGACCAAATTACATTATCAAAAGGTTGTAAAACTTTTGAAGAGTTAGATTTATAGCTTACCGAATCCTTTACGTAGTTATTGGTTGCATGACTGGAATCCCGACTATACTTTTGTTGGATATAGGCATTTAAATCCTCAGCAAAAAGATCTGCCTGGGTAAAGTCAGTAAACTGCACACCAAGCTGCAATCCAAAATATATTTTTCTCCGTGAAGGCTTTTCAATTGTCTTTGATGAATCCGATATTTTCACTGGCTCTTTAAAAGAAAGGCTATCAAAAAGAGGATTAAGACTATCACTTGCAATAGAATCTGAGAGAAATACACTTGAATCGGAAGACGAGTCTGATTCGGAAATATGCGTATCCGGCTGATTTACATAATCAACCGATGCTTTGTGCTGAGCAAAAAGTGGAGAGGTAATTAAGAAAAAGAGAATGAAAAAACTAAAGTTCTTCAACCTGATTTGCTTTTGAGGTCTTTTTTTTGAGTCGTTTTGCATGTTCTGCTTGCTTTTTTTCCTTGAGAACGACAAGCTTCTTTACCTTTTTAAAATAAGGATCAGATTTCTTGATATTTTCCAGCTCTTTTAAATAAGCGTCTGCTTCATCAAATTGCTTGAGATGTATGTAGCAGCGGGCAAGTTTGAGGTAAAGTGCTTTTGCATCAACTACATCTTTATAAGATTTTAAAACTGATTTAAGATAAACTGCTGCTGAAAGATACTCATCAAGCTTCATATATAACGTAGCAACATTCATTTCTTTCTCGGCCAACTGAGCTCTTAATTTATTTGCATTTGCCTTTGCACTATCAACGAGTTTTGAATTCGCATATTCCATTATGAAATTTTCGTAACTCCTTATAGCCTCATGTGTTTTTGATTGATCACGGTTGACTGAATATATTTGCTCAGCTGCACATTCCGACAACCTGAAACTGGCTTGTTCTGCGAATTGTGAGGATGGGAAGTCTCTCAAAAGATTGGAATATTCTGCCTGAGCCTCCATCCATTCCTTAAGATTATAATGAGATTCGGCCAGTTCAAACTGGGCTTGTTCGATGAATGCCGCACCACTACAAGTACTGAGAAGGTCTGAGAGAGAAATTTTTATCGAGGAGTATTTCTCCTTAACAAACTTCTCATGAAGTTTTTCAAATTTTTTATTACAGGATTCTTCATGAGAAAAATCATCTTTTGAGCTACAACTCAAAACTAATAATAGGAAAAATGCCCATAAAGGGCGTAAAGCACAAACTGTTTTCATATTTCTGACTCTGAAAAAAAACTATTCTAATTTACTTAATTCTTTTTTGGCTCTTCCAATAAATTCACTGTCCGGGTACAATGATAATAGTTTTTTCAGTTCAGTAACAGCCTGGTTTTTATCTCCGGTGCGTAAATAACTCATTCCAATCTTGAATTGGGCGTCATCTCCTTTTTCTGAGTTGGGATAAGAGAATATTCGTTGGTAAGAATTTATTGCTTTGGCATAATTTCCCATGGCATAATGGCATTCCGCTTTCCAGTAATTAGCGTTATCTCCATAGACACCTTTTGGGTATTCTTTTAAAATTTTATCGTATTGGGCAATAGCCTGGGTAAATTTGCGTGCGTAAAAAAGATCTGATGCCATTTTGTAGGTTTGGGATTCAGTTTCATTTAATATCGGTTTATCCCGTTTTGGAGATGGCTTTGGAGTAAAGGTGTTTTGTTTATATTGAGATGTCTCATTTTTATTCCCTTTTTTGTCCCCTTTTATAACACTCTGTTGTAAAAGGCGGTTTTCTTCTGCTAAAATTGCAACTCGATTTTCAAGTTCCTCTAGTTTAGCGGCAGAAAATGTCGAAAGTTCTTCACCGATAATGAGAAGTTTATTATCAATTTCTATGAGTTTGGTATTGATTGCATCTATATCGAGCTTTGCATCCCTGGAAATCTTTAAGGCTTCATCGGAATTTTCTTTAACCTGAATAACATCAATCTCCGGAAGGACGACATTATTTTTGCTGTTAAAGGAAGGGAGAGAGCTGGAAGCGCATCCCCAAAAAAAAGACAAGGGAAGCAAAAATGTGATACAATTGATTATTTTACTCATAAATTCGTCCTTAGATTTTGACTTTAATTATGTGCATTATTTCTTTTTGAAAGTAAAAAAGAAGGGCCGTAGAGACACGGTGAATATGAAGAAAATGTTTTCATATTTATTAATATTAAAATTTCAGTATCCTTCGGGCTATCAGAGCTAAAAAAGGTTTACTATGGCCATAGTGACTAATTACATTAAAATCAAATGAAACTATCTCTTTATGTACTTCGTGAGCATTTTGCTCCATTCTTGTATTCCCTTTGTATAATAACTTTTCTTTTTGTTATCGACTTTCTGGTAAAATTACTTGATGCAATTTTATCAAAGGGTTTAGCCTTTACCACCATTTTTGAGATTTTTATCCTTAATATGGCCTGGATGCTGGCTTTATCTGTTCCTATGAGCTGCCTGGTTGCCTCTCTTATGGCATTTGGCAGATTGGCTGGGGATAATGAAATTACCGCAATCCGGGCAAGTGGAATTTCTCCTGTAAAAATTATTATGCCTGTGTTCATAGTTTCAGCACTTATTTGTTGTGGTCTGATCTACTTCAACAATTATGTCTTACCCGAGGCTAATCATCGGGCTGCAGCAATTCGAAACGATATTGCCCGAAAAAATGCTCCTGCTTTTATCACCCCAGGTATATTAATTAAAGATTTTCCTAACTACCGTATCTGGGTGGATAGCATAAATTATGAAGAATCAATGTTGTTTGGCGTTAAAATTTACTTCTGGGAAAGGAGAGATCCTCCGCGTTATATGTTTGCAAATCAAGCTACTATGGGGTATTCACAAGATGGCAAAAAAATTCTGATAACCTTGATGGATGGCGAAAACCACATTCTGGATAATAAAGACCCAAATAGATACTTGCGCCTTAAATTTAGACAGCAGACTGTTGCTATAGATAATGTAGATGATACCATGGTTAGGAGGGAAAGAAATTCCAGATCCGACAGAGAAATGTCCGTTAAACAAATGTATGAAGTAGTAGAGCGAGCCAGAGAAAAGGAAATGGAGGTAAAAAAAACGTATCCTGATAAAGTTTTTAATGAGTTAGTGGCCATTCAAAAACAGATTGTAGCTGACAGTAATGTAAAGGTAATTCCGAGGCTTGAGGAAAAGCCCTGGTGGAAAGTTTATCCAATTAGTTCGGTATATTACAAGCGCCTTAATAATTACGAGAAAGAGCGAAAATATCTGATAGACCGCTATACCAAAAAATTGGATACACAAAAAAAACAAGCCAGTAAATATCTGGTTGAAATACATAAAAAATTTTCCATCCCTGTGGCCTGTGTAATTTTTATACTTGTTGGTGCTCCCCTCGGGATAATGTCCCGGGTAGGTGGAATTGGTATGGGAGCAATCATCAGTAGTGCATTTTTTCTTGTTTATTGGGTGTGTCTTCTCAGGGGAGAAGCAATGGCTGACCGGCTTATCATTAGTCCCTGGGTTTCAATGTGGGCACCAAACATTATTGTAGGAGTAATGGGATTGTTTTTGGTGGTAAGAGCTTTAAAAGGAAAGCTATAAGAGGCTAGAGGTAAGTGTAATCATGGGTATATTTTCACGATATCTTATTCGGCGGTTTCTTTACCTGCTAATCATAGCTGTGGGCTGTTCTTTGGTAATTTTTATTGTCATAGATTTTGTTGAGAACACCAAAACATGGTTAAACCAGCCCCGACAAGAGGTATGGAATTACTACCTGAATTACGTACCTCATATTTTGTATCTGGTATTACCGGTGGCCCTTTTAATTGCTTCTGTATTTTCGGTGGGCAATATGGCCAGGCACCTTGAACTTGTTGCTATGCGGGCCGCGGGCCGTTCGGTCTATTCAATCACCTTCCCGCTTCTCTTTTTAGGTATACTCATAACAGGTGGTATGTTCTGGTTCGGGGACACTATTTTACCTGATGCTAATTACGAGCGTTTTAAAATTAAAGAGCCCAAAACTAAGGAGAATACCTCCGGGAACCCCAATGAAAAATACAAATTCGTATTTATAGGTCCTAAGAATGTGACCTATTTTTTCCAACATTATTCAGGAAACCGTAAATCAGGCAGGGGTGTTACTATTTTAATGGAACGCGGGGATACGCTCTATCAGCGTTACGATTGTAAACGCCTGGTCTGGGAAAATCATTGGAAAGCAATAGATGGATCTTTCAGGACCTTTGAAAATGGACGTATAGCCACAACCAAGTTTAAGGATAAACTTTTAAAAGAATTAACTGATACTCCGGCAGATTTAGTCAACAACAGAGTCTTTCCCGATGAAATGAGAATGGTAATGCTAAAACGCCGTATAGATATCCTTAAACGCTCCGGGGAGCAAACGAGGAGGTTTGAAACACAGTGGCATTTTAAAATATCCAGTTGTGTGGTAAATCTAATAATGCTGGTAATCGGATTTTCTATTGCAGCCAATACTATGAGGAGCGGATTAATAAAACGCTTCGGGCTGACATTACTTTTTACATTTTGTTATTTCGTTTTGCTTCGATTTGGTTTAATTTTTGGAGAGAACGGTACACTTACTCCCGTGATGGGAGCTTGGATGGGAAATATGGTTTTTGGTAGCATGGCTCTTGGTTTTTATGCAAATATGGGGCGTTTATGAAATTTATCAGCCTTATCTGGTTTGGACTGGGCTGTTTCCTCCTGGGTTTATGCTTTATTGGTGATGCTGCGACTTATGCAGCTGTACTTTCCTTACCTTGTTTTTTTATGGCCTGGCTCAGCCATCGCTTATTTGGCCGTTCCAACATTCTGCTTAAAACCCAGACACCATCTCCCGGAAGTAAAACCAGTTTTATTAAAACCAAAAATAATACTGAAAAGAAAAGTTCAGAGACCATAGCATCGCTGAAAGAAAACAGCAGGAAAAATCTTCTTGACCTTGAAGAAACCATAGACAGAACACTCCTTGATGCTCTCTCCGTTCTCCGACAGGCCATATCAGCACATACTCTCTCTATCTTTTTTCCTGATCGTAAAGAAGGCTATTTTCTACGGGTCTGGGTAACGGACAGTGATTTGATTATCCCTGGTGCTCACATTGCTCCCGGGCAAGGTCTGGTTGGCATTTTATTTAAAGACGGAACGAATCGCATCCTTGAACATGATATCGTTACCAGCTCTGTGCAGCTCTATTATTATTCTGCAGATGAAAAGGTGCGGTCTATTGCAGGCGTCCCTATAATAGTAAAAGGAGCCAGGAGAGGTGCTATTGTTGTAGACAGTCTTGCCCAAAAAGCATTCAACCAAGAAACTATTGCTTTGCTGGAAAATTTTGCTGCGGTAATCGGGCAATTCATGTATTATGGTTATGTTAGTTATGAAAATAGCTATCAGAGAGATCAGCTGGCAGCACTTACAATTTATCAAAGAAAATTTTTAGAAAATATGTCGGAAGACGAGATTGTCGTTTACATCCAGCAGTATATCGAGCAATCACTTGAAGCCGACAGAATTATGTTAATTGCGAGAGACAGAGAAGACCCATCCGCTGCTCAGGTGGTTTTTTGTACAGGGGTGGATGAAAGATATTTCCAGGACTTCAAGTTCAGTCTATCAGATACCGGTCTGATTAACCTTGTTTTTGAAAAAGACCAGATTATAAGTCGTAGCTTTTCAAAAATGGAAAAAATCCCCCGGCTGAGCCCCAAAGAGCGGTTTACTGATGGCATAAAGAGTTTGCTTGCGGTCCCGGTGAGAACCGATAAAGGGATTACCCATGTAATGGCCGTAGAGTCTATGGTGAACCCCTGGTTTTCAGACCACCAGAAAGAATTACTTTTAACAATTTCCAGGGCAGCCGGCTTTGCTCTCGCCAGGGCACGCCTGTACAAAGAAAAAGAAGAAATGGCTTTAAGAGATGGTTTGACAGGTCTTATAAACCATAAAAGTTTTCATGAACAATTCAACAAAGAGCTGCTGCGGGCAAAGCGAGATGATTATCCGATAACCGTACTCATGCTTGACATCGACTATTTCAAAAAGGTAAATGACACCTATGGTCACCCCGTTGGGGATGTGGTATTAAAAGAAGTATCAAAAATAATAGGTCAGGCCTTACGGGCAGGATCTGACACCGTCGCCCGGTACGGTGGTGAAGAATTTGTGTGTCTTCTGGTTAATTCTGATATGGAACAATCAAGAGATATGGCGGGCCGCATACGTTTGGCCATAGAGCAAAAAACTTTTGATGTGGGTGGTGGCGAGAAGCTTAATGTCACGATAAGTATAGGCGGAGCCGTATATCCACACGACGCAAAACATGGTAAAGAAGTGCTTGAAAAAGCGGACAAATCTCTTTATCATGCCAAAAATACCGGCAGAAACAGGGTGATTTTTTATTCGGATTAGAAGTTATGTTATTAGGAAGAGATGATAGTTTTTATATGACCCAGGCCCTTCATGAAGCGCAGGCCGCTTTTGACGAAGGCGAAGTACCTGTGGGCGCAGTAATTGTTTTAAACAACCAGATTATAGCCAGAGCTCACAACAGGATAGAAGCATCCAAAGATTCTACAGCCCATGCCGAGATAATCGCCATTGGAGCCGCAGCCGGTTATATAGGAGATTGGCGCTTAGATGACTGTGTTTTATATTCCACACTAGAGCCATGTCCTATGTGCGCAGGAGCCATCATTAACTCCCGGATATCAAAACTGGTGTTCGGGGCCAATGACAAACGCCTCGGTGCCTGCGGAACAGCCTGTGACTTACTAAGTCTGGGCCTGTTAAATCGTAGCATAGAAGTTGAAAAAGGCATAATGCAACACGAATGTCTGGGTATTGTACAAGCTTTTTTTAAGAGTGTCAGGAAGAAATAGGTATTAGTTGTCAGTTATCAGTCTTCAGTTATCAGTTTGATGATGTGCTTCGCAAAAAGAAAGAGAAAGAGGAAAAAATAGCTATCAGCTGTTAGCTGTCAGCCATCAGCTTGATAATGGCTGCGCATTTTAAAAAAAAGGGACTATGGAGATTATAGTGCTGTTTTACTTGAAATCGCAAACTTCACAACGAGCAGGCCTGAAAGGTCAAGCTTAGAGCAAAATCATACAAAATTTGGCTTCTTTGTTGACGTTTCAATACAGTCCTTCAGACCTACTCTATGTGACGAACAAGGATAATAGTATCATATCCTCAACTTAATGCCATTAATTAGCAAACAGCTATCCGCTTTTTCTTTCTTCTTTATTGCGAAGCCTTTATCAAACTGATAACTGGCAACTGATAACTGATTACTGAGCGCGCCCCCCAGCTATTTCCCCTTTCCCCCTAACTTTATTACCTTTTCCTCATCAACTGGTAAGTCCATAGGGACTTTTACAGCTAATGAGCAATAATATTAAAAACGAAAAACAGGAAAACCTGGCCTCTTTTACGCCTGAACAGTTTGAGGACAGGCTACGTCTGTTACTCAATCAGGTTGAGTTACAAACAGTCAATTACATTGATTCCTGGT
>JADFYW010000158.1 GCA_015232855.1 Fibrobacteria bacterium | reverse complement strand
AAATTATCAAAACAGGCAAATGTCATCCCTATTTATCGGGAATTACTGGCTGACCTTGATACTCCTATTAGCACACTTTTAAAACTGAACAAGGGGCAGGATCAGATTTTCCTGCTTGAAAGTGTGGAAGGTGGAGAAAATATTGCCCGTTATTCGTTTTTGGGAACAGACCCTCTCTATACCTTTCGGGCAAAAGGGAATGAGGTCACCATTTCGGGCCATGAAGAAAAGGCTTTTCAAGCTGACCCTCTGGAGGCTTTAAAAGATTTTTTTGCGCAGTTCAAAGGCATCCAGGACCCAAACCTCCCCAATTTTGCAGGAGGCGGAGTCGGATTTGTGGCCTATGATGCCATCAGACTTATCGAAAATATTCCGGACACCGGCAGAGATGATTTTGATATTAGTGATATCCATATTGGTGTATACGACTCTTTTATAGTTTTTGATAATGTCCGGCACCGTATGTATATCGTAGCAAATGTACTCCCTGATATTTACGGATCTGTAGACTGTGCATACGAAACAGCCGTACAAAACATCTCCCGCCTTGAAAAAGAACTTTCCACGCCCCTAACGATAACACCGTCCGAACCCATGCCCGAACCAAAATGGGAATCAAACACCACAAAAGCAGATTATGAAGCCGCAGTAGAAAAATGCAGGGAATATATCCATGCAGGGGACGCATTTCAGATAGTACTTTCACAACGTTTTTCTACGACACTAGACACCGATGCTATCCGCATCTATCGTGCTCTTCGTATTGTGAATCCTTCTCCCTATATGTACTACCTTAAGTTTAATGATGTAGAAGTGGTGGGTGCTTCTCCCGAAATGCTTGTGAAAGTAAATAACCGGAACGTTGAAACACGCCCTATAGCGGGTTCCCGCCCCAGAGGAAAAACGGAAGAAGAAGACATTGCTCTTGGCAAGGAACTGCTGGCCGACGAAAAAGAGCGGGCAGAGCATGTAATGCTCGTGGACCTTGGCCGAAACGATATCGGACGTGTTGCCGAATTTGGTTCGGTAAAAGTGGCACAGTTTATGATGATTGAGCGTTACAGCCATATTATGCATATCACCAGCGAAGTGGAAGGTGTCCTGAAACCAGGCGTTCACTGTCTGGACGCATTAATGGCATGCTTCCCGGCAGGCACACTTTCTGGCGCTCCTAAAATCAGGGCAATGGAAATCATTGATGAACTCGAACCCACCAAACGGGGCATCTATGGCGGGGCCATCTGCTATCTTGATTTTAACGGAAATCTCGATTCCTGTATTGCTATCCGCACTATGCTTTTAAAAGACGGTCGGGCTTATGTACAGGCAGGAGCAGGCATTGTAGCCGACTCCAATCCCGAAAAAGAATTTGAAGAAACCCAAAACAAAGCCGCTTCCCTTATAAAAGCAACGGAACTGGCAAAAGAGATTTAGAGCATGATTCTGGTAATAGACAACTACGATTCATTCACCTATAACCTGGTACAGTTTATTGGCGAAATAAACCCGGACATGGAAATTGTACGTAATAATAAGGCAAAGGCTGATGATTTACTTGCGAAGAAGCCATCCCATGTAATCATTTCCCCAGGGCCCTGCACCCCCAAAGAGGCCGGCATATCAGTAGAAGTCATTCAAAAAACTCCGGCCCATACTCCCCTGCTCGGTGTCTGTCTTGGTCACCAGTCTATCGGTGCTGCATACGGTGGTGATGTGATACTGGCCCCCTATATTATGCACGGTAAGGTATCTACAGTCACCTGCATGCCATCTCCTCTTTTTAAAGATATGGACAATTCATTTACCGCAACCCGATATCATTCTTTAATCGTAAAAAGAGAGACACTGCCTTCTGAACTTAAAGTGATCGCAGAAACAGAAGACGGTATTATTATGGGCATGCAACACGTTTCAAAACCTGTGTTCGGCCTGCAATTTCATCCCGAGTCTATTTTAACAGGCCCGGGCAAAACTATTATTAAAAACTTTCTGAATATCGGAGACAGCAATGATAAGTGAAATTATCGGCAAACTCATAGCACGACAAAACCTTAGTCATGAAGAAATGAAATCCACCATGGATACCATTATGGATGGCCAGTGCACAAACGCACAAATCGGTGCCTTTCTTGCGACCCTCAGGGCCAAAGGCGAAACCATTGAAGAAATTTCTGCCGCAGTTGAAGTATTACGTGCAAAAGCATCAATCGTTCCGGTATCAAAGCCTAATGTAATAGACACCTGCGGAACCGGCGGCGACCATTCTGGCAGTTTCAATATTTCCACAGCAAGTGCCATCATCGCAGCAGGAGCCGGAGTCCCGGTGGCCAAGCATGGCAACAAAGCCATGAGCAGCTCTTGCGGCAGTGCGAACGTATTACAGGAATTGGGACTTAATCTCGACCTCACTCCAGAGCAGGTAGGAGAGAGTATCGATAAATACAATATCGGTTTTTTATTCGCAATGAAACTTCACAGCGCCATGCGTTATGTGGGCCCTGCCCGGCAAGAACTGGCCCAGCGTACCATTTTTAATATTCTGGGCCCCATGCTGAATCCAGCTAATGCCAAACGCCAGATTATCGGTGTCTTTGACCCGGAACTCCTTATGACTCTGGCCACCGTACTACAAAAAACCGGATCCGAGCGCGTTATGATTGTCCACGGTAATGACGGTCTGGATGAAATTAGTCTGACCTCAACAACTCAAGTGGCGGAACTCAAAGATGGAAAAATAAGCCAATACGAAATCAATCCCGAAGAACTTGGCCTTAAACTGTGTTCAACAGATGATCTGAAAGGTGGCTCCCCCACTGACAATGCAAACATTATCCGTGACATTTTAAAAGGAGACAAGGGGCCAAAACGGGACATCTGCCTGTTAAATGCCGCTGCAGCGCTCTATATCGCCGGTGTAGCTGATGATTTACCACAGGGTATGCAAAAAGCAGCAGAAGCCATTGACTCCGGTGCAGCCCAAAAAACTCTTGATGATTTTATAGCCTTTTCGGGTTGATTACCTAAACACTTTCTCTATGGAAACCATTCTTGAAAAAATTGTAGCTGACCGACAAAAGGATCTTGCTGCACAAAAAGAAAAACTGCCTTTTAAAGAACTGGAAAAGCAGGCAATTGCCTCCCCCTTTCCTGCACAGAGTTTCCTGAAGGCTATACATACACCGGACAGGCCCAGGGTTAACATCATAGCAGAAGTAAAAAAAGCATCTCCCTCCAAAGGAGTTATCTGCGAAGATTTTCATCCCCTGGAAATCGCGAAAAACTACGAACAGTCCGGCGCGTCTGCTGTTTCTGTTCTTACTGAAGAGCGCTACTTTATGGGCAGCCTCAATTACCTGGCTGCTATAACAAAAGAGGTTTCCATCCCCGCTATCCGCAAAGATTTTATTATAGACAAGTATCAAATCCTGGAAGCGAGATTAGTTGGCGCGAGTGCCTTTTTATTGATAGTGGACTGTTTAACCCCGGAACAGTTAAAAGAATTTATTAGCTACGGGCAAAGCCTTAATCTCCACGCTTTGGTAGAGTGTCACCGGGGTGATGAAGTAGATACCGCCCTCCATTGCGGAGCGGAAATTATCGGAGTGAACAACCGTAACCTCAGAACCTTTGAAACAAGTCTGGAAACTACTTTCAACTTACGGAAACAAATCCCGGAGTCCATCCCGATGGTGTCAGAATCCGGAATAAAAACAGTTGATGATATAAAACGACTGGCCGACAATAACATAAGCGCCGCCCTTGTTGGAGAAACACTCATGCGTAACCCTGCTAAACTTCGGGAACTTATACTTTAGCCCCTCTCTCACCGCCCAAAATTTAATTGTCGTCTATACCCGAGTAGGGCTGGATATCCATAAAACCGGTATCAGGCTCGTCTCCATTTTTATCAATTGGCTTTGCGGACTTTTTCGCTGGGGCGATTGGATTTGATTTACCATCGGCCTCCAATGCAGAATCCGGGTCTCCGGTAAATACATCATCATCGACGGATAATTCCAGAGGAGCCTCGACTCCCGGGGCCACGAATTCATCTTCTAACACCATATCAGAGATATTTTCACTGGCAACATCTGATGTATCTTCTCCAACCGTTATATTGGTAGGTTCAAATCCTTCTCCAAACACATTATGCACTATCTCGGTTTCACTGACAAACTCAGTTTTTGGTTCTATGATATTATTATCAAAAACAGGTTCAGGAGCAGCTTTTATTTTAGGAGACAAGTTGTCTTTATCAGCTGGATTTATTTTTGTCTCCGATTCTACGGCCAACTCGGGAAGTACCTCTTGCGGCTTTGCTGCCGGAATGACCTTTGGTTGGGGGGGTTGAGGAGTCCGTTCCTGTGACCTGGTAACCGGAATTTCTAAGGTTCTTTTTTTCTTTATATACTTGAGAATTGAAACATCAATACCACCAACAACATCCTTATCTGGTTCTTTTTTGATATCTTGCCCGGAATTTGGTTTTATTTGTGTTTGTAATCCGGATGTGGAGGACACTGAAGATTTGGACTGGGGCGGTGTTACCTGATGAGCCACAGAGGATTCTAGCTCGGGTGAAAATTTAACTTGTGGTAATGTATCGTTAGCGTTCTTTGATGAAGGCCCTGGGGCCGATACTTTTTTTTCTGATTCAATATTTTTTTTCTTCTGGTATTTACCGGAACTTGACGCACCAGATTCGAATTTCGCATTATATCTTTTTATAACTATACTACTTATCAGCTTCAGGCAATCAATAACACCCTCCCCTTTCAAAGCAACTGCTTCGAAACAAGGCGAATTATACTTATTAATATCATTTTTCAGTTCTTCAACACTGAGTATGTTTTTACAATCCCTCTTATTGAACTGAATAAGAAGGGGTAACTGTTGAAGACTTATTCCTTGTTCTCGCAGGTTGTCTTCCAGGTTATTAAAACTCTCTATATTTTCCTGTTTCTTATTTGCTTGAGAGTCTGCTACAAATACCACACCATCTGCACCCCGTAATACCATACGCCGGGTCTCATTATAAAAGACCTGGCCAGGGACCGTATATAAGTGAAATTTGGTTGTGAAACCCTTTATTTTACCCAAATCAAGGGGCAAAAAATCAAAAAAAAGTGTACGATCCGATTCCGTTGCCAGGCTAACCATATCACTTTTATTTTTCTCCGGAATACGTCTATGTACCATTTGAAGATTGGTGGTCTTCCCTCCAAGACCCGGACCATAGTATACTATTTTACAACTAAGCTCTTTAGCAGCATTATTGAGGGTTACCATAGTGACGTCCCTTGTAACAACATTTTCGTTTTCCTGTAATTTTTTAAATGTTAGTGTATGATTTTTTATCCCTAATGAACACTCTTCTTTTTGTGAACACAATCATCTTGCTTTTTTTTGAAACTAAGAGGCCTCAATTTACCGGGCCTCAAAAGAAGATAAATAATCTTTCTGCACAAGAACGTTCATATCTGGAATTTTCCCTGTTGCCTGGCTAAAATTATTTATCGCATTAGCTTTTTTATTTCCATTTAGCTCATTTTGTACTCGATTCACAATTTCTGAAGATTGCAATGGCGGGATACCTATAAAGAAACGGATACCAAATGCCAGAAGCAAAAGGACAACCCCAAGTAAGAGAGGGAAAAGTCCATTCACTGATTTTGTTGATACCTTAAGGGATGTGCTTTCAGGCATAAAAATCATTTCATTCTGGTCATCCCAACCTTCAAGACAATCAATGAATTTTTCTCGTTTTAAATTTAAAATTCCATTAAAGAGGCGAAAACGGCTAAATGGCAGTCGCTCTCTAATCTCTTTTAATGTTCTTTTTCCATCAATCTGCCGGACAATGAAAATATCCTGCCCCAATTCATAATCCTCAAAATCTGGCTTAATAACTTCCAACGTTACATCCTCATTGGGAAGGGCCCGTCGCAGTCTCGGCCATTCATCCAGCTGACGAAGACCTTCAAGAATTAAAAAATCTGTAGAAAGTGTATATAGTACATCACGAGGAACCTGAGGAGCAGTATCAAATTTATATTTGCCGGTCTTCCATTTAAAAAGTTCTACTACCAGGTCTTCCGCTGCAATTTGATACCAATTGCTTAACTCATTATCAATCAGACACCCTTTTGATATCAATAAAGAAAAAAAGTTTATACCTGCTTTATGAGAAGATTTTTTTAATTCCTGATAATCTCTTAGCTTAATTCTCCCCTGGGACACTAAAACATCTCTTATCACAGTTTCTGGTGTTCGCCCGCTCACCGAAACAGTAGAAATATTTCCCTTCTGAAAATTTAAAACCGCTTCTTTTTTATCAGACCAAACTCTCAAGCAACCTTGCTTTCGTTGCTGAGATAAAATAGAGAACATATCCGCTAAAGAAAAATCATGCAAATTTCCTGACATGGCCATATGCTACTCCTTTTCCCTCAAGAGAAACGATTTAACAGAAAAAAACAGGCGAATCAAAAACAGCAAATACATCAGAATCAATATGAGCCCACACACCCACACTATACTATTCCATAAAGAATGCGGTGATACCATAAGAGCAGAACGAGACTGTAACACCAACGCCCACAAAAATGCAGTAACAGACGTTAGTAATACTCCCTGCTTTATAGCTGAGGTATAAAACAATCCCATACCGGGAAAGCAACTATTAAGAATATTACTGATTAAATTTTCAAACAACTCCCGTTTTCTCAAACTGGTTTTCTTTAATACATCTATGATTAACCCATCACTCACCCCTTTTGATTTTCCGGCGCATACCTGGCAAAGCGTATGAGAATTACAATGCAGACAAAGGACCTTTTTGCACCTGTCACAACAAAACACCCTTGGACGAAAAAAGAATGATTTTTCTAATTTCAATAAAAGAACAAACAGCAACACTACAAAGGGTAAATACATGAGTGGCATCCGTAAAACACCTAATTTCCATGTTTGTATATTCGCCAGGACCGTTGTGGGAAAAGAAAAATTTTCTTCCCAAAAAATCTGGTTTGAAAGGGGATGATCCATAACCTGCCTTAAAAGGGGCCATTTTCCTACCACAGAATCAGTTGTTATCACAGAGGAAAAGCGGTGATTCATCTCAATAAAATGATTAACCTTCCGTTCCCCATGTTTAAGCGATTGTAAAAACACTTTTTCATGAACATCTGAACGAGACAAATAGAGCTCAACCTGGCTCAAATTAAATAACAATACCTCTTTGTCGGGAGACGTTTCCAGGGCTTTTTTATAACACCGGGCGGCAGAAACATAATTTCCTTTGAGAAAATACAGATTTCCTATATTACTCAGAGCCAGACAATTTGTAGCATCGATTACAAGGGCCTGTTCCGCAAGAATCATCGCAGCATCAAAGTCACCCCGTTTTTTTTCAAGCACAGACATTGTTGTATTTTTCAACACCTTATCAAAAATGGTTAGTGGTTCAATATTAATCACCTTAGCCAATTTACCGGGCTCGTAGCCTTTCGCAACCGCCTGGTTATAATGGTAAAAGAGTGAGGCGGGATCATGCAGCCGGCTTTGAAAAGAAACAGGCCATAAAAGTAACGGATAAATAAACAGAAAAAACAAAAACGATTTTACCAAATATTTTTCCTGAATCAAAAGAAAGGGCCACACTATATAAGACATCAATAATCCACAGATAATCCAACCTGCCCCCAACATCGGTATACACATAAGCGCAATTGCTATTGCACTATACTGAAACCAAAGCCTGGTTGTTCCCGGGAGTCGCTCAGCAAATACATGTGTGGAATGAGAAAAATATTTTACAAATAAAGCAATGAGTCCCGCCAGAAAAAACAGCACAAAAACTCTACTTATTGTTCCAGACACATAGAGTATAAAAATACTGCTATTCTCAGTGGATATCATTAAGTCAAACCAATGCTTTATCTCGCCCGAAATCACTATCCAATTAGCTTTCCAGACAGAGCTACCTGCGAGCAACAACCGCACATTATAAAGGGGAATCCAGGGAGATTGGTAATCAAATACCGTCGCATATTGAAGTTTTCTTTTTGCCAATTCCAGACGACCGGCCTTTATATCTTTATCGGCTTCTTGTAGCAGGAAAGAAGTGAAGGGCGGGACTGATTCATAACCCGCGATTAATACTAATTGTCCCACTTTTTCAAGTAAAACTTCCGCATAGACATCAAGGTCTTGCTGATAAAACGCCTGTGCAACAATCCAACTGGCAGCAACATTTTTTTCAAGCATTAATATTAATTGTTTAAAACTGCTGTTTGAAGTATCTGCAAGACCTTCACTCTCAAGCACCACAAGACTATAGACCGCCCAGTATGAATTTCTGGAAGAATCATTTTCAATCTCAATCTGACGCTTAATAATGCGATATATAGTAGCGTTGGCCTCCTCAGTAACGTTTTCTTTCTCAAAAAGAACACCGGCTATCTGGGGATATCGTTCAGCAAAAGAAATTTTTTTCCTGATTTCTGTAGTAATCGCTTGTTCCAAGACCCCACGGGTAAAACCCTGTCCGGCACAAAGGAACAACAATAAAACAATACCAAATATTTTAATGGATCTGATCATATAAACAGTTATTAATAACTGTTAAAATATAAAAGAAAAAACGGTGTTAATAAGAAAAACACCGTTTGAATTATTTTTTTTGGATTTATGCAGCCAGAGAAGCCAGGCGCTTATGCATTTTACGTTTGTAATTAGCTACACGGTTCTTAGAAAAACCAGCCACACTTTTGTGAGCAGCTTTGTCCATGACAGAAAAAAGCTTTGACACTTCTTGTTCTACTTCTTCTTTTGCATCATGAGTACGAATCTTTTTGATGCTATTACGTATAATCGTACGTGTAACCCGGTTTCTGGCATTAGCTTTCGCTGCTGTCCTTAATCTTTTTTTCGCTGATTTACAATTTGGCAATTTCAATACCTCCTGAGGCACAAATATATTAAAAACCTATTCTATTTCAATTCTTAATAAAAAAGATTTCTTAAATCTATGGGTATTGAGAAGGCATGAAGCATTAAATTGCCCAGTGGAGCCCATAACCCAAACCAGAACCGAAAGACCCCAAATCCCGAAAAATTCAAAAAAAGAAGGATTACCAGGGGAAAACTCCCCATTCTTGCCATAGTATTTTCATATCTGGCAGCCATTTCATCAGGCATTAGGAGAGTAATTACACTAGCGCCATCAAGTGGTGGAATGGGAATTAAATTAAAGAAAGCTAGAGTAAAGTTTATTGTTATATACTGCCCTAGCAACGGATAGAGATAATAACCAATTCCATACTCTGGGATTTTAATAATCTGGTTACAAATAAACCATAATAAGCAACCAAGGGCCATTTGAAACATATTGGATAAAGGGCCTGCCGCTGAAATAAGGGGAAGTCCCACAGAGGGGTTTTCTACCCTGGAAACATTAACAGGAACAGGTTTTGCCCACCCAAACAAAGGTAAACCTAAGTAAGAAAGAACAATGGGGACAAAAATTGTGCCAAAAACATCAATATGAACGAGAGGATTAATGGTTTTTCGCCCCATTCTGGCAGCAGTATCATCTCCGAATTTATTAGCAGCCCATGCATGGGCAAATTCGTGAATACTGAGAGAAATAATTATCAGTAAAAATGAGCTGAGTAGGAAAAAAATATTCATAAAAGATGAAAGTAGTAAACTTCATCCCTATTTGAAATTAATAGGAAGCAGGCGTTTTTTTCAGCTTAAAGATGACACTCAATCATCTTATACTATCATGTCCAGTCCCCTGTCATTTCGGCGGCGGGTATTTGCTCTTTCTTCATCAATTCTGTCCTGCTCGCGAGCAGCCCGGTTTTCATCTTCCCGTGCTCTTGTTTCGGCAGCTTCACTTGATTCTCTGACTTCGGCACTTGAGGATCGCCTTTGTCTTATAGTTTCAGCAGCATCAGCATTTATTTTCTGCCGGTACTCTGTGGAATCCTCAACTTCACCCCGGTAATAGGTAGAAGCAGACTCTTCTCTATCCCTTTGCCTGACTATAAATTCTTCAGTGCGTTCTACTTCCTGAACTCTTTTTTCCTGAGTAATCTGCTCACGAGAACGCGCCTGACCTTCAATACTTAAATCCACCTTATCAAAATCACGTAGCCTTGGTGAATACCCAAGACTATCACCTCTTAACTGGTTTGTATTTCCTGGTGCTGCATTTTTAGCTTCTTCAGCCGCCTTAGCTTCCTGGGCTTTTTGTTGGCTTTCTCTTAACGAATCTAAACCATTACCTGAAATTTCCATAATGCGTACCTCTTCTGATCGTTATTCCACCCGAAACCAGTCCGGACAGTCCCCTTTATTATATCGGTTAATTTTGAAAAAACTTTAGCG
>JADFYW010000157.1 GCA_015232855.1 Fibrobacteria bacterium | reverse complement strand
TTCTTATTGGTCTCCTCTTCCTGGCGGCGAACTATTACTTATGGGTGGGAATGGGCCGTATTGAAGGGGCCGAACGGTTCCGGAAATTTATAAAATATCTCTTAGCTTCTATTGCTGTCTGTTTTGCTATTTGGATTACCCCCCATGCAGTTGTTACCACTGTTGAAGAGGCACAAAAAATTGGCGGTGCAAGCCATCCCATGTTAGGTGTGCTTGGGGTAATGTCTGCTAAAAACACTGCTGTAAATATTCTTATTCTTACGACGTATATTTCTTTTCTTCTCTATCGCCGTGGTAATAAACAGCCTACGGTCTCCTGGGCATCTACCGGTAACCTTGCTCAGTTCCTCATTTTTGCTACAACTATTGTTTTTGTTATCGTTTTAGGAGTTACCGGATATTTTGTAGAGGCAAAAACAAGGATTCTCTTATCAATCCCACAAGTTCTATCTGTGTTATTCACGTTAGTAGTGGTTACAATAATAGATATTCTGATGTTTAAAGACGCAAAGATTACCGGTGAAATTAAATGGGGTAAAATGCCTCCCCGGGCCCAGTATATTCTTTTCTTCATCGCGGTAACTTTCACCTGGACCATGGCCTTAATGGGATATTGTCGTTCTGGTATTAGGCAGCACTGGCATGTATATGGTGTATTACGTGATACCTCTGTTGACGCTCTTACTCCAACACTTGGTTATGCAGCCAATGTAACATCAGTAGTAACCTTGATCTTTTTTCTTTTTATTGCTCTGGTATTCTGGCTTTCGGGCTTGTCTCATCGCAAAGACTGGTCAGAAAAGATTGAGGAGGATGCTAAATGAAGCTGCTTTTACAAGTAGGCGGTATCATGGCTCTGGCGCTTCTGTACTATGCCTATTTGGGTAATTATGTTCCCCAAAAAGAGGTTCTTCCACCCGAAGAATTAAAGATTACAGCTGATATGACTGCTGACGAAATGGCGGAAGCGGGGGCTGAATTATATAAGGGGAAAGGCGCTTGTGGTGGTTGCCATACCATAGGTCAGTCTGGCAGCGTTTTGCGGTTTCCTGACTTGGGCACGATTGGTAGTCTTGCAGGAACGAGGATTCCCGGAAAAAATGATGTGGAATATTTGTCGGAGTCAATGTATGAACCTAACAAATTCATTGTTACTGGGTTTAATGCGGGTATGACTCCAACGCATAAAGCTCCGTTTAATTTTTCTGATGAAGAAATTCTAGCGGTAGTGGCTTACTTGCAGGGTTTGGGTGGAACTCCAAATGTAACTCTTGCCACAAAGACCAGTTATTACAGCGGAGCATCTGTTGATGCGGCAGCTGGTGAAGCTGTTACACAAGATGAATCTGCTACTCCAGAGACCGTAAGTGAGACTGTTTTATTTGATAAATTCAAATGTACGCTCTGTCATAGTTTGTCAGATGATAAAAAGGTGGTCGGTCCCAGTTTGCAAAAAGTGGGGAAGCGGCTCTCTTCTGCCAAGCTCTATGAGAGTATTATGAACCCCAATGCGGTTATCAAAAAATCATACCCTAAGGGTGTAATGGCTGATACCCTGGCCGCGTCTCATTTTTATACAACCATCACGGTGAATGAACTTAAGACCATGGTGGATTACCTGTCTTCTTCTAAAGGAGGCAAAAAATGAACTTTTTAGTTTTTGTTCCGGTTATAGCTCTTCTTATTGCCCTTAGGTTTACTAAACTCAGTATTCTCCTTTGGCAATTTGTAATTTTTGCTGCTTGTTTTATACTGTTAAAATTTGGCTTTACTAAGCCTTTGCCCATGTCGGTGGTGAATCTTTTTTCTGGTATTATTGCGGTTTCACTCTTTGCTTATTTGTCTTTTGATAATGAAAATTTTTCAAAATCGCTAAAAGAACTCAAAACTTTCATTACCGAAAGACAATATGCTCTATGGCTTAAAATTGTAATTATTGTGATACCTATTGGGTTTGGTGTTAATGTATACATAAAAAAATCTCAGGGTATTAAACCTCCGGTATTTGGTCGTTCTATTCACCCTGCCCCTCCTACTTCTACCAGTTTTAGAGGGAAAACAATTGATCTGGTGGCAGGGGAAAACCCATTCCGCCCCTTAAAAGCAACAAACCCTGATTCTTTCCTGGTACATGTGGATAACGGTGAACGGGTTTATTGTGAACAGTGTTCTTATTGCCATGGGGGCAATATGGAATCTAAAGGGTTATTCGCTCATGCATTGGATCCCATTCCTATAAAATTTGCTGATAAAACAATATTACCCGATTTACAAGAGTCCTTTTTATTCTGGCGTATTGCCAAAGGGGGGCCTGATTTACCTGATGAAGCCGCACCCTGGGCCTCTTCCATGCCTGCTTTTGAGCCTTTCCTTACCGAAAATGAAATTTGGGACGTGCTACTTTATATGTATGAATTTAACGGTATGACGCCTCGGGCCATTTCCGCACATGCCGGCGGTGGAGGGGGAGAACACTGATGCGTATTGGACTCTTCATTCTTATCGCTGTAGTATGCTGTTTTGCACGGGAACCCAGATTGGGAACTGAGGCAGAGCGTGAAGCGGGTAAAATTGTATACATGAAAAAATGTGCCTCTTGCCATGGTAAAAAAGGGGATGGCAAGGGTAATGTTTTTGGTTTTAAACCTGTTCCTCGTGATTTTACGTTAAGTAGCTATAAGCTACGAAGTACTCCGAGTGGTGAACTTCCTACCCATGAAGATCTGAAGGGTGCTGTTAAAAAAGGTATGCCCTATACCGGAATGCTTGCCTGGCCCGATCTCAGCGAAGAAGATCTTGATAACGTTGTTTATTTTTTAAAATCTTATGATGAAACTTTCTCAGATCCTGATTATCTGGTTGATCCCTTACCTTTACCTGAAGCGCCACCCTTTAGTGAAGAATCTGCGAAAAATGGTTTTGAACTGTATAAAAAGAACAAATGTTTTGACTGTCATGGCGATATTGGTAGAGGGAACGGGCCTTCAGCCCCAACTACAAAAGATTCATACCAAAAGCCCTTACGTCCTGCTGATTTAACCAAACGCTGGACTTTTAGAAATGGTCCTACACGTAAAGAAATGTATCGTTCATTGCTGACCGGACTTGATGGCACACCAATGGCTTCTTATAAAGATCTGATGAAGCCAGAAGAAATTTGGAATGTGGTTGATTACGTTTATTCTATTTCAAATGAATTACCAAATTTTACCACATTAGCATTGGCAAGCGCAATTGATGGCGATATTGACCTGAGTCTTGGCGATTCGTTGTTTGTTAATGCCGAAGCAGCTAACTTTCCTGTCTTTGGGCAAATAATGGAACCTGGACGTGAGTTTTTCCCGGGCATTAATGCTGTTGAAGTTAAAGCGGTTTATGATACTGCCAGTATTGCCATTATGCTTACTTACCACGATATGAGTATGCAGATTAACGGCTCAAATGATCCAACTGCTGAAGTACCCCTCTATACGCCAGACTGGGTAAAACCTACAGATAGCATTTCGGACGCAGTAGCTATTCAGATTCCCAGCAAAATGCCTGATGGTTTTATTAAACCCTATTTCTTGTTTGGCGATAAAAAACGTTCCGTTGACATATGGTTTGCTGATTTGGCAAAAAAAGAAGCAGATGTATATGTGGGTAAGGGGAGTAAAAAACTGGTCAAACAGGAAAAAAGCAATGTTGAAGTAGTGTCAAGCTATGATGATGGGGTGTGGAAGGTGATTTTTAAAAGACCCCGGAGAATTGAAAAGGGTCTTCCGTTTGAAGTTGAACAGTTTATACCCATAGCCTTGTCTTTTTGGGACGGCCATGAAAAAAACAGGGGAAATTATCGTTGTGTTACCTCATGGTATAACATTTATTTAAAGCCGGCTAAAGAGGAATCACCATTTTTACCTGCTGCAAAAACTGCAATCTGGGTACTGGTGATCGAATTACTAATAGTCTTTTTTGTGAGAAGACGTTCTGCAAAATCTCCCGAATAATTTGGGACTTTCCAGGGTGTAATTCTACTTAAGATGATTAAGAGGTACATTCTGTTTCGCGTTATGTGCTACGCTGGAACATTTTAAGTACCGCCTTAGAAAGACATTATATTGATTTAAAGACGTATCAAAATTGAGAAAGTTGGAAAAATTTATTATATCTAATTCAGAAATTTTCTAAACATGAATTTTTGTCACATACAACATTCAAAGGTGTTTATGAACACGAAATTTTTATCCTCATTACAGCGTATTTTCGGCGCTGCCTGTTTAATTGCCTTTTCAGGTACTCTATGGGCAGAAGACGAAGTAAAACCTTTAAACCCTGCAGCTCTTATCAGAGGTGAAATACTTTATGACGGTGCCTGTGCAGGCTGTCATGGCCAGTCAGGTAGAGGTGACGGTGTTTCCGGTCAGTATCTCAACCCCCGTCCCAGAGATTTAACAAAAGGAATTTACAAGTTTCGTTCAACGCCTTCCGGAGAACTGCCCACCAATGATGATGTTTTCCGGGTTATCCAAAAAGGTATCCCCCGTACCATGATGCCAGGTTTTGAAACAATGATGACTGAACAGGAAATGTGGGACATTGTAGAATATACCAAATCCTTTAGCCCTGATTTCGTGGAATATGGTTCTGGCGAGCCTTTTTATATTCCCCCTTCTGTAGAGGCAACCCCTTCGAGTATCGAAGAAGGGAAAAGTCTCTTTATGGTGCTTGCCTGTTGGACCTGCCATGGTGCAAAAGGCCTGGGCGATGGTCCATCTGCTCCCACACTTAAAGATTATGCCGGCCTTCCCATAGAAGCTTTTGATTTTACCCAAGGTGTGTATAAAGGCGGAGAAAGGCTTGAAGACGTATACCGCACACTTATGGGTGGCCTGGATGGCACTCCCATGGCAGCCTATGCTAATGCGCTCTTGTTTGAGGGTGGGAATGTAAATAATCCTGATAATTACAATAAAGTGTACTCCCCAATTGAAATTGATGTATTAAAGAAATTTATGGCCAAACAGCCTTCTGAATTTGACATTAACAGCATGTCTGAGTCAGGTAAACAAGAATTAATTCAGCGCAGGGCCTGGTCTCTGGTTCATTATGTAAAAAGCCTTTCACGGCACACCGGTATTTTTTACTGGTTATTTGGGTTTGATACAGAAATTACGCAATAGGAGTATGAAAATGAGCGAATCTAAAAAAAGAACATCAATTTTTTTGCTGAACCTGTTAGTTGTGCTTGCGGGGATATCCATTGTTTTCTTTGCTTGCAAAGGTGATGGGGTAGGGGTCACTAGTGCTGGCCGTTTTGATGCGCCTATGTATTGTCAACATGTTGATTCATTACATGAAGCTTGTTGTGATGCCAGTGAATTTGGGAGTGAATGTTTTTGTGATCCCTCTGATCCCAAGTCTGACTGTTATGACTATTGTGGAATAAAAGATACCACCTTTGCTGCTTGTGGAGGGGATACAACCAGAGTATGTATGGTTAATGACCCCACTATTAAGGGATGTGAAAATCCATGTACTATAGATTTTAAAACAGATATTCATCCCATATTCACCGCTAATGGTATGTGTACTGATTGCCATAACTCCACTTCAAGAGAAGGTGATCTTGATTTATCCACGTGGAAAAATGCTTACCACGATTTAGTGGTAGTTGATACTGTTTTTTTTGAAGCAAGGAAATCACGGCTCCCCAACCTTAAACGGGTAGTCAGGGCTTATCCCGATTCCAGCTTGATGACCATGATAATGAAAACAAATAACCAGCTGCTTTCAAGGGATGCTAATCTTAAAAACATCTACCTCATGGGTTACAAAACAGCCATGCCTTCGGGCAAATTAAGTGTTTTTAACTGGCCTGACACACTTATGTTCCAGCAATGGATTACAGAAGGTGCGAGGAAAGCTTGTAGTAAATGATTGACCAGGGAAAATTATGAAGAGTAATATTTTTAAATCAATAGTATTTGCAATAGTTTGTAGTTCTGCGTTTTTGTATGCTGAGCCATATATGGCAGCACGAACGGGCTTAAAATGCGCTGTTTGCCATGTTAATATAAGTGGTGGAGGTAAGCGTACTGATTTTGGAGTAGAATATACCTACTACAAGCTAAACATGAACCTGATAAAACCTCAGCGGTCCCAGTATTTTGGGGGACGGATAAATAAAAACATTTCGGTAGGTGCTAACTTCAGATGGTTAACCGGGGCAAAATTACCCTATGAACCATCAGCCATGCCAGCGGACGAAATTTTGGCACTTCAGGAAGAATTTGGTAACACAGTTAATATTGATAGCACTACAATTTTATATAAAGAAACCTATAAAAAAGAAAAAGAATATATTCCTCTGAATGACTGGAAAGAAAGTGATATCTATTTTCAGTTTGATATGATTCCTGATAGATTGATGTTCTATTTTGATCTTGAAACAAAAGCCTCAGTTACGACAAGAGAGCTTTTTGGAATGGCCAAACATGATTTTCTAAATTCTTATGTTAAAGTGGGTAAGATGTTACTTCCCTATGGTCTTCGGATTATAAATGACGAGCAGCCCTTTATCAGAAACAGTGTTTCTCAGTTTACCTATGACAAACGTGGGATTGGTTATGAAATTGGTATTGAACCCGGGCCTTTCTCTTTTATTGTTAATATGACAGGAACTGGTAATTGGTCTACCGTGGGCACCATAGTGTTCCGCAAATGGCGTATTGGTGGTTCATTGGCACGCTCCACTCCGGTTTATTCGGGTGGAATGCTGGGTGATGATTATGTTTGGGGAACCTTTGCGGGTGGTAATTTCGGAAGATTTACGCTGTTAGGCGAATTTGATGTAAGAACTTATGATGATCCTAAAATTGCTGATTATGCTCATTTTCTTGAGGCTAATTTTCTGGTTATTGATGGACTTAATCTTAAAGTTATTAATGAGTTCCTTGCCAGAAGTACGGATCTTCCTGTTATAGGAACCGAACAAGGCATTCCCTATGGTAGAAATGGTAAGGACAGAACGATTGTGGGTCTGGAAGTTTTTCCTATCCCTTTTGTCAAATTGTCGTGTCTTTATGTGTTGAATCGGGATGTACCTGAGTCTCCGGATAACCAGGATCAAATACTTTTTAAGTTTCATGGTTATTTTTAATAAAAATTTTGTACATTACTCGTAGCTCAGGAATTGTAATTATAACAGGAGGTAATTAAATGAAATTAATGCAATTCGTATTTGTTGGTCTTTTAACTGTTGCGTTGCCTGCCATGGCTCAATATAAAGCTGGTGATGTTACTAATGGTGGATCCATTTCTGGTATTGTTAAGAAAAAAGGCTCTATTCCTAAAGATACTATGGCTGTTGTTAATGCAGATATGGAATTCTGTGGGAAAGAGTTGCCTGCTGAAGAATATGTAATCTCTAAAGCCGGTGAAATTCAAAATGCTGTTGCTATGCTTGACGGAATCAAATCCGGTGCTGCCTGGACAACTAAAGAAGCTTTTATGGATAACGTAAAATGTCGTAATGAGCCGAGAGTGGTAGTAGCTCCCAAGGGCGGCACCATGAAGTACAAAAATAGTGATCCCATCGGTCATACGGCACATTATTATTTGATGGAAAAGGGTGGGAAGAAAAAAGACCTGTTAAACCAGGCTATGCCTAATAAAGACATGGTAATGACTACTAAGAAACCTCTTCGTAAACCCGGGGTTATTTTTGTGGGTTGTGATCCACATACTTTTGAAGCTGGTTATGTAATTGTTTCAGAACATCCTTATGCCAATGTTACTAACGCAAAGGGTGCTTTCAAACTCGAAAACGTTCCAGCAGGCAAACACAAACTCAAAGTTTGGCATGAAAAGCTTGGTGAAAAAACTGTCGATGTAGAAGTTAAAGCTGGTGCTGATACCAAGGTTACTGTAGAATTTTAATTAAAATTTTCTGCTAATTTCTTAAGAGGGTCTTTTTAGGCTCTCTTTTTTTGTTATAGAGAGATTTGTGTCTACAAAAATTGTTTATAATTGATTGGTCTTATTCGCCTGCTCAAACGATGTAATTTCAGTGTATAGTGGTTCAGTTGGGGTGCGTTTCCATTTATGCGATTCTCTATTTTGTAAGTATATTGATATATATCTGTGAATACTCTGTGGTTAAACAATGAATTCAAATAATTATCTTCCCTATCTTATATCAATAAACCTTACAAATGCTTGTAATCTTGATTGTCCCCATTGTTATCTGGATGCGGAAAACAGAAACTTTGATAGTTCAAACGCCTTATTTTTAAAAGACTTAAAGCCGGTATTTGAAAATGTTGCGGAGATGGCTCCGGGTACTATTATTATTCTAACGGGCGGTGAACCTCTTTTACATCCTGATTTAGAGAACATTATTGCCTGTGGTAAAAAGCTAGGATTACGAATGGTAATGGGGACAAATGGAGTCCTTTTTACCAAAGAACTACTTGTCCGATTAAAAAAGGCCGGTCTTGAAGGAGTGAGTATTAGTTTAGACTCGGTTTCACCAGAGAGTCATGATTCCTTTCGTGGTCAGGTTGGGTCGTTTGTTAAAAGTTGTGATGCCTTTCGAATTTGTAGAGACCTCTCATTGCATAGCCAGGTAAATTTTACGGTTTCACACAATAATCTTAATGAAATTGAAACATTACCTTCTTTGGCAAAGGAGCTTGGGGCCTCAATGGTGAATTACTTTTTTTTGGTATGTGTGGGTAGAGGTGAAAGTAAGCTGGATATAACTCCCCAACAATACGAAGACGCTTTAACGTTAATAGCAAGGATGCAGCAAAAAGAGAAAGGATTGATGATTCAGGCCCGTTGTGCTCCTCATTATAAGAGAATATTATATAATGAAGATAAGAATTCTGCTTTTACCCGGGCCTCAGGCTATGATGGTGGGGGCTGCCTGGCAGCAACTCATTATTGTAGAATTTCTTATAATGGTGAGGTAACTCCTTGCCCCTATATGGAACTCTCAGCTGGAAATATCAAAGACAAATCTTTTCATGAAATTTGGAAGTCCTCAATTCTCTTTAAAAATTTACGGGATCCGGAACAATTACAGGGGAAATGCTCTGTTTGTGAATATAAGCTCCTTTGTGGAGGTTGCCGGGCTCGTAGTTTGGCACAGTTGGGAAATTTATTGGATGAAGATCCCAATTGTGTGTATATCCCTGAAGGGGGAGACCTGGTTGAGCCTGCAAGTTTTGAAAAAAACAATAAGGTTGAATGGACTGATGAAGCAAAGTTACGGTTAAAGCGAATACCTCTTTTTGTCCGTATTATGGTGAAAAAGAAGTTGGAAGAGCGCGCTAAACGTGAGGGTGGTGTGGTAACCCCAGAACTTATGCAAAGACACAAAGAAGAACGCGAAAATCAGTTGGGTATTAAATTTAACTAATGAGTTGCTGTTCAAAAGGAACAAAAATTATCTATGCTATGAATATGTCATTACCCGGCTTGACCGGGTAATCCATCAAATCGTCGATTTCGGGATGGATTGCCCGGTCAAGCCGGGCAATGACAGAGGTCGTTTAACATACAAACAATTTTGATACTAATTTTGAACAAGAACTAACTGAAATTAGTAATCCTGAAATTCAGTACCCGTAAAATTCTGGATTCATCTGGACTTTTTACCCTCGTTTCTCAATTTGTACTATATTTACCCGCAACGTCAGATGTCAGCAAAAGTATCCATAACAGAACATAAAATCACAGTATCTTCGGATACTGGTTTGCAGACTTTGTCATTAAGGGAACTTACCACGGAGCTGGTGGATTGGATGAACTCCGGGCGTAAAGATGTTTATAAACGGCTTCTGAATAATACACCTGTAAGATTTTTTGAGGCACATTTACCTGTTTTGGTTACCCAGCAACCCGGAAGTTTTGGCTTTAATTGTGCCAATAAAGGAGTTGGTTTCTTGCCCAAACACGAATATTTGGATGAATATATTAACTTGTTTCAAGAAACCATTGATAATACACGAAATAAGCCCATACAGGAATCGTTAAAAGAGCGAATTAAAGCGGTTTCAGACTTCTATTTTAAACCTGAAAAAATGGATACTCGGCTTTTAACCAGTCTCGAAATATTTGAAAAGCGTACTTACAATAATATTGTAAATAATCCTCTGGTCAGTCTGCATTATACCGGAGCATTACCCGATTATACGAGCTTTCAGTTGAATTGTGCAGTTGAAATTGTCGGGCCTGAAGATCCCCGGTATACTTTTATCAAGCTTGCGCGGGTTATGTTTGAGTTTGATGATTTTCATATTACCCAGAGACAATTTCCCCATGCCTATCTCTTCTGGATTTCAGAGGTGCTGAATAAAACACCTTTTCCTGTTGCTGCACGCGAAGATGTTGCGGAGGAAACAAAATCAGGAGCTGAATACTCTTGGTCA
>JADFYW010000156.1 GCA_015232855.1 Fibrobacteria bacterium | reverse complement strand
TTGCCTATGTATTTGCCCTTGAGAAAAAATTTGAAGCGGTTGAAGCACATTTAAAAAAGTCTATTGACTTTGCAAAAAATGGAGAAGCCCTGTACTTATTGACCCTTGTTTCTTTGAGGAAAAAGGATAAATCAGGGGCAAAGCGTTATGCGGAAATGGCATCAGCGGTTGACCCGAACGATTCCAAAGGCATTATGGCGAAAATTGAAGTGATGCTTGCGAGCAGACAAGAACGTCAGGCTAATTCTCTTATTAAAAAGGCCCTTGCCAAGAATCCTAAGTCTTGTGATTTACTGATTACCTCTGCCAAAGTGAGTTGGTTTCTGAGTAAAGATGATGATGTTCGTACGAGTAGCGAAAAAGTTGTGGGACTGTGCCCTGAAATGGAAATGGCTTATTTTTATCTTGGGATGGTAGCTCACCGTTTCATGGAGAAAAAACAAGCTAAGAAATATTTCAAACTCTATAAGAAATTTGGAGGGGAAGAGTCCTTAATACCTAAAGGGTATTAGACCGGATACAGACAAATGCGGGTGTTTTTACCCAGTAATCAAGTTGGTACTTTTTTAATGCAGGCGTACTTCGCCTGCATTTTTATTTGTCCGGTTTTTTTATTAGTCAATAATACCGTTTGTCCTGCGGATACGGTTACCCAGGAAGCAGGCTTTACAAATTGGATGGATAAAGGGAGTGCCCTTGTCGATGACGATGAACTTATTCAGGCTGAGAATGCTTATCGTTATGCGTTGAAATTGAAACCTGAAAATATTGATGCACAACTTGCTCTGGCTGATGTATATGCACTTCAGGAAAAATGGGAAGATGCCTTGGCGATATATCGGGTATTAGCGAAGAATGCTTCCGGGCAGTTACGGGTACTTACTCCTTATTTGCGGGCAGTGGAATCCTCTGGGAACAAAGAAGAATTGTTACCGGTGTTAAAAGCAATGTTTCGGGTAAATAAAGATGATGTGGTTGCCGGGATGAAATATCTTAAAGTTCTGGAAAAGGAACACTCATATCAGTTTAAAAAAGAATATTTGGATGTACTTAAGAGTCTCCATCAGCGTCCTGGTGTGTCTCAAGCAATACAAAAAAAGTATACACGGGCAAAGAACTTGCAAGACAGTATTCAAGCTGTTGAAAGGGCGAAAAACATGAATGCCTCCGATACTATTGCCATGGCAACGGTGTATGAGCATCAAGGGAAAAAAGATTCAGCGATTTCTATTTATCTGAAATATGCTGGTCGGTTCACTGGTAATTACAGCTATAATGTTCACTTGGGTGAATTACTTCTTGCTATAGGACGCTTGCAAGAGGCTGTTTCATATTATGAATTGGCATTAGATGCAGGCACGCCCGACTCCCTGTTAACAGAAGTCTTGTCTTCACTTTATCTCAAGGAAGGCAAAAGGTATAAAGCGGCTGGTTTGTGGAGACAATACGGAACTATTCAGTTAAAATTTAATAAAAAAGATGAGGCGCGCCGGGCTTTTGAAATAGCACTTCAAACAGGGTTACCTACTGATAGTCTGTTGTTTGATCTTGCTGTTTTATACTGGGAACGGGAAGAACTTGATAAAGCAGAACAAAATTTTAACCGGGTAATCAAAGCTTCGCCGGGTTTTCATCATGCCTATTCTTATCTGGCAAAGATTTGCCTCGGCCGTCAACAATCAGGGCTTGCGGTAGAGTACTTACTGAGTGCCATCAAATATGATCCTGAAAATGTGGGGTATAGTGAGATGCTGGCTGGTATTTTTTATGCCTCTGATGAATTTGAACAGACAATACGAGCGCTCTCTCCGGTAAGCGAACATTTATCACCAAAGTTTCGGGAAATGTATGCTAAGAGTTTGAGAAAGCTTGGAAAAGGTGAAAAGGCCTTAGTGGAATACAAAACTTCATACTTCGAAGAAGAATCTTCTCCCCTCGCAGTTGCACAACTTGCTGAGATACATTTAAAAAACGGCGACATGGAGAAGGCAATTGAAATTATTGATCAGTCGGAATATGCCGGTGAAGTCCTTATTGAAGTGACTTTGGCAAAGGCCTGGATTATGCAGGGGAAACGGAAAAAGGGCAAGAATACGTTGAATGATATTTCTTTTAAAGACAGGCAGAATGCTTCCTACCATATAACCAACGGTCTTTATTTTTTTAAAGAGGGCGAGTATGGAAAGGCCATGGCGGAATACCGCAAGGCTTTGATTATTGACCCTCAACATGGAGAAGCTGTTTTTAATACCGGTCTTTGTTACATACATCTGCGGAACCCGATACGGGCCAAAGAGTTCTTTCAAAATTTAAAAAAATTCTCTGATTCAACCTGGGTCGCCAGGGGATACCTGGGACTTGCTATGGCTTTTGAAGTAGAAAAAAAACCTGAAGCGGTGGAACATCACCTTAAGTTGTCATTAAACTTCAGACCTTTGGCAAAGGCCATGGTTATGTTAATTCGTTTTTATCTAAAAACCGGGAGGCTGACTGAAGTGGATAATGTTTTTTCCCTGCTTGGTGAAACCGGAAAATTTGAAGTAGCAGAGGCCTGTATGGCGTCCGAAATCTCAATTGCACGAGGCGATATGGAAAAAGCGTACGGTTACGTGGAAAAAGCAATGAAAAAACATCCGGAATCATGTCAGTTGCAGCTTACTGCGGCGAGATTGGCTTTTGCCCAGGTCAAGCTTGATCATATGGAAAATTGGAGTAAAAAAGTGGTTGTAGGTTGTCCGGAAGAGAATCAGGCTTTTTATTTTCTTGGTATCGCAGAGCGAAAAAAAAAGGACCGGAAAAAAGCGGATGAATATTTTGATAAATTTAAACATTATGGTGGGGACCCTGCCCTCATCCCTAAATAACATTCAATTATTTTTTACTGTTTAGACTTTAGCTCCATGTGACTATGAACACAAATTACTTGTCCAAACCCCTTATTTTTGTACTTGCTGAAGAAGAACGACTCCCGGCGGAGGTATACGGGAGGTTGGAAAAATCATTCTGGCCCATTGCTTATCTGGGAAAAGCACATGCTTTTAACATCACCGATTATTATGCTCAAGAATTTGGTCTTCGTCTTTACAGGCATATTGTTGCTTTCTCCGGCCTTATGAATCCTGAAAACCTGGCTGAATATAAATGGATAAGCTATTTTATTGAAAAGGCCTTTATGGAAGGTTCTTCCCGGAAGTATAATCTTGATTTTGGCTATTTGGATGCAGATAAACTGGTATTAGCTTCATTTAAACGAGGGAAAAATAAAATTTATCTTGGGAATGAAATATATGCCGATATGTTGCTTGAATATGCAAAGGGAAATTTTACTGCGCTACCCTGGGCATTTCCAGACTTTAAAGACGGAAGATACCATAAAGATCTTCTGGTGGTACGGGAAAAATTAAAGGCACAGCTGCGGAAATGCAGTTAATTTTTTCTGGTAGGAGCGGCTTTTGAAATCACTCAATAAACAAGTTTGTATGTACCTGTTGTTCATAGTGTTTGTTACTGGCTGCAGTATTATGGGAGAGGATCCACTTCCCTTTGACCCGGCACGAAATAACCGGCGAGCTTATATTAATGACCTCGCGGCGAATGATTCTCTAAATCAGGCCATAGTTGAAGGAATGAACTTCTATGCCCAGCCTGGTTGCACATACCAATTCCAAGTGAGCGGCTATTTGCATAATGACTGTAAATTACACTCCTACCGTATGTTTTCTGCCTGGGATGAAAGATTGGTGGCTCCTGTGGAGGGAAGTTGGCTCAAAGAAGGAGAGCAAGTTTCCTATTCACTTAGTCCTGATTTCAAAGAAACTGGTTTGCTATGGGTGATCATGCGTAATAAAAATGGTGATCATTGTAATGAGGGTATTAGTGATTTCTCATTGTTTGGAGAAGGCGGATATGCAGCAAATCAGTTTGGTATTAATTATCACTTCCTTGGTTCGTTTACCGGTTTTTCACAGGATGATATTTCTCCTTTCACCGATTCACTCCATAACCGTATTGCCCTCATGTACAATGAGGGGGCAGGTGTCAATGTACAAAAAAGCGGCCCCCATTTTAGTGGGTATAATGAACCTTATACTATGAAGTTTCCTTATGATTTTGAAAATCCTCCTAATCTCAATGGAGGAACATCCGGGTTTATTAATGTGGTTTTTGTTTCCCGCATTACTTCTGAATCTTCTGGAGGTGATATCCTTGGGTTTGCACCCAGAGAAGGGCTTGGCATGAATGAAGAACCAATTAATTGGGTCATTATATTGTTTGATAGTGATTATACCCGGTTGTGGTCCACTGTAGCACATGAGGTTGGGCATTTTCTGGGTCTCCGCCATACGGTTGCCACCGATCTTGATTTGCAAAATGAAAATGATTTTTCAAATCTTGATGATGGCTTTACAGATACGGAATACTGTGATTTGGATGGTGGGACTGGTATCTCAGCGGAACCAGGGACTTACTGGTGTGTTCGTTTGGCTGGAAATTCTCTCTCCGCAATTCGTTGTTCAATAACTGCCCGGAGAAATTTGATGTTTCCTTATGAACAACCCACTTTAAACCAGAATATCCTCAGCGAACAGCAAAGCAGTATGATTCAAACAAATCTGACCGTTATCCAACATTGAGACCAAAAGGTGTTAAAAAATTAGCATTCTTCGCTGTTTAAAAATTCCTGTAAAATGAAACAAGCTGCTACCCGGTCAATGTCAGCTTTGTTTATTGGCTTTTTCCTTTTCTTTCTTCTTGCTTTTAAGCTGCTTTGGGCCATTACTGAAGAATAACTTTCATCTTGTCTGAAAATGGGTAGATTAAAGTGCTTTTTAAGGGATGCTATCCATTTTTCCACATCATCTATTTTTTTACCAGGCAGTCCATCGGTTTGATAGGGATAACCAACCACTAGCCCTACTACGTTTTTTTCAGTAATTATTTTTGCAATGGTATCCAGAGGGGCGGTATCAATTTTACAGTCAATTGTGGTGAGTCCAGTAGCAATAATGCCCTCGGGGTCACTTATTGAAACGCCTATTCGTCGTTCACCATAATCCAGACCTAAAAGTCTGCCGGATTTACTAAATTTTGTCATAGAATTCTAATTTTAACAGGTATAAAAATACTCTAAAAAGGAAGCCTATTAAAATTTAAAATAAAAGGATTTCTTTATTTGACCAAACATGGTATAGTAGGTATTTTCAGAAAATATACAAGATATTGAGGGTTTTTAGTGTATCTAACGAAATTACGCCTTTTTGGATTTAAATCTTTTGCAAACCGGGTTGAAATAAATTTCCCAAAAGATGGGATTATTTCAATTGTGGGTCCTAATGGTTGCGGAAAATCAAACATTGTAGACGCCATTCGATGGGTCTTTGGAGAACAAAAAGTTAGTGCTTTGCGTTCCACAAAAATGGAAGATGTTATTTTCTCCGGAACTGCGCAAAATGCTCCCATGAATATGGCGGAAGTTTCTCTTATTATTCAAAATGATAAGGGGTATTTGCCTGAAGATCATTCCCAGATAATGATTACCCGGCAAACCTATCGCAATGGTGATTCGGCTTATCTTATTAACAATCAGCAATGCCGGCTTAAAGACATTAACCATCTTTTCTATGATACGGGTATGGGTGCAGCCTCTTATTCTCTCATGGAAAATAAAATGATTGACAGTATTCTTAGTGATAAGGATGAAGAACGAAGGGTATTGTTTGAAGAAGCCTGCGGTATCAGTAAATATAAAAAACAGCGACTTGAAACCCGGCGTCAGCTTGAAAAGACGGCTCTTAATCTTGAACGTGTAGAAGATAGTCTTAAACATACCCGGCAGAATGTAAACATGTTTGAGAGGCAAGCCCGTAAAGCCGAGAAGTGGCGGGATCTGAAAAATGCAATCCGTTCTTTGGAATTAAGCTATGAATCAGACCAGTATACGATAGCACGGCAGGAACAGCAAAAACTACAATCAGAAATGAATAATCACACCCATGATGCTGATGCGGTGCAAACCGAGGTAAATAAATGTGAGACTCAACTTGCTGAAAAAAAGCTTCTGCTTATTAGTCATGAAAACACCCTGTCCAAACTCAATCAGCAGGTTTCTGAGCTAGAGTCAGAAGGGGTGCAGATTTCAAATGATATTCAACGTAACCGGGATAGGAGTAAATATCTGCAGGAGTCCATACGTCGTAAAGACGAAGATATGAGTGCTGCCGCTCAAAAAGTTTCTGAATATGGTGAGGAACGGAGACAGTTGTTACATACTTTGGAAGAAAATAAATCAGCATTAGTTTCTATCCAGGAATCACTGGATGAGAAATATGGTGAACGGCAAACTTACCAGGAAGAATATGAAATACTTCGGAACCGGGCTCAGGATATATCTTCCAGACGAGTCCAGGAATATGAAAATTTTTCCCGGGTTGAAAATGCTCTGGTAAAACTGAAAACAGAGCAAGAGTGGCTTGAAAAACAATATCAAGAACAAAAGACGAACGAACAGGGGATGGCCGATACTCAAGCTAAATTAGAATTAGAACAAGCCGAAGCAGAACAAACGAAAACTACTCTCACCAATTCGATTAAAACCTTGACTTGTAATCTTCAGGAAAAGGAACAACACTTTGCGAAAATAGCTGAAGCTTTAGAAATGCAAACCTCAGCATGCCGGGCCAAAGAAAACGAAAAAGTTTCTCTCGAATCGAGGCACCAACTTCTCCGTTCTCTGTATAATTCAAAAGAAGGGCTTGAGAGTGGAAGTCAGTATTTGTTGGATACCCAAAAAGAAAATTTAGAAGGCGCGCTGTTTGATGTTATTACGGTACCTGAGGCATATGTCACTCTTACCGAATCATGTATAAGTGGTTTTTTGCAGACACTCATATTACAACAGCATTCCCATGCACGTGATTTACTGCATGTCCTTAAAAATAATGACAAGGGTACCGCGGGCCTATATACATCCGAATGGAATAGTGGGTTTACGAGACAGCGACCAGACATTTCTGGTTCGCCTGGCTTTGTAGCCTGGCTTATTGATGAAATTACCACAGAAGAAAGCTTTTCTGGTTTACTGGAGTTCACCCTGGGTCACTATGCGGTTGTAGATAATCTTGATACAGCAATCGCTCTTGCCCAAAACCATGCTGGCAGCAATTTCTGGTTTGTTACCAAAGATGGAGAACGTGTGCATACCTGTGGGTTTATCAAAGGTGGTGGGCAGGAGGTTGAGAAGACCGGGTTGTTGCGTACTAAAACAGAGCTTGATAAAACAGCGCGGCTTCTTGAGACCGTTACATCAGTATTAAACGATCTGAGTGCACAAGTAACTCTCAAAAAAGAAGAACACCAGGAAATTGGGCTTCAACTGCAAATACAGAGAGAAGAAATCCAACAGGCAGAACTTGCTTTGCGTGATGTCAATACAAGACTGGATCAGGTGTATTCTTCTCTGATGGATCTCTCTACGCAAAAAGAAAAAAGTTCCACGAACCATGATGATCTTGCCGGAAAGCGGGACCAGCTTGTTGCAGAAATAGCTACCCATCAAGAAGAGTGCGATAAGGCTGACCGAACCAAACAAGCCCTTGAAGAAGAGTATACGGGAGCCCAGGATCGTTTAGTTGACTTTGAGTATACCAAAGAAGAATTCGATGCAACACTCCAGGCACAGGAGCTGTCCCGATCAGAAATGCAATCAAAAATTGAGAGCGTGAATCAGCGTTTAAAATTTTTATCAGACTCTGAGAGTGAACAAAAACACCGTCAGTCCAAAATGGATCAGGAAGGCGAAGCCTGGATGGATGAAATTCGTCAAAATGAAGAGAAAATTACGAGCTCCACAGAAACATTACATGAATTGAATAAACAACTGGATGAGCAAAGCAAAGAGCGGGATGCTGCAAAAGAAGTGTACGATTCTAAAACCAGCGAACTGGAAAAAATCGGTACGGAGATTCGTGCTATCAATTCAAAATATCATGACGCTACTAAACGGGCTCATGAGTTGGAATTAAAAACAACAAAGATCAATTCTAAATTAAGCCGTATACGTGAACGTATTTTTGAAATTTATGAAGTTGATTTGGAAGATGCTGAGAGTAAGTTTGAGCGGGTGAGTTATAACCTTGATACCGTGGAATCTGAGATTAATGACTTTAAAGAACAGATGAAACGGCTGGGTAGTGTAAATGTAGATGCCCTTGAAAATTATGAGGATGAGAAAAAACGTCTGGAAGAGGTTCAGCAGCAGTTTGATGATCTTGATAAGGCACGTATCGGCCTGGAGCGCGCCATCCGTAAACTGGATAAAGTAGCTCGTGAGCAGTTTCTTGAAATTTTTGCTGGTATTCAAAAAAACTTTCATGAAGTTTTCACCACTTTATTTGAGGGTGGTAATGTTAAGCTCACCCTCGAAGAAGATGCAGATCCCTTAGACGCTAAAATTGAAATAAATGCCTCACCATCAGGTAAAAAAATGCGTGGAGTAACGCTTTTGAGTGGGGGAGAAAGAGCCCTTACTGCTATATCTCTTCTTTTTGCCCTTTATCTGGTCCGCCCTTCCCCTTATTGTATTATGGATGAGGTTGATGGCCCGTTGGATGACGCAAATATAGGCCGGTTCATAAGCCTTTTAAGGCGTTTTAGTGACAAGACCCAGTTTCTTATTGTAACTCATAATAAGCGGACTATGGCTGCTTCAGATTTACTCTATGGTGTTACCCAAGAAGTCAAAGGTATATCTCAGCTTGCCAGTGTAAGGCTGGACGAAGCGGTCATGATGGATATATAGGAGTAAAAAAAGACTCTGTCTTTGTGGCGAATGTGCGAATACATTAAACCATAAAAAAAAACCGCGGAAGTGTTCCGCGGTTTTTTGTTTTCACCAGACAAATTATCCGAGTAGTTGTAACACGGATTGTGGTACGGCGTTGGCCTGTGCAAGCATGGCTGTGGCTGATTGTGACAGAATTTGTGATCTGGTAAAGCTGGTGGTTTCGGTAGCGAAATCCACGTCCCTTATTCTCGCTTCTGCATCCTGGGTATTGAAATGCTGATTAGCGATGTTGTTGATAGCGTGTTCAATCCTATTTACATAGGCACCCATGTCGGCCCGCATGTTATTGATGGATTGAATGGCCGTATCAATCTGCGTTATTGCGTTAAAAGAATTAGCCTGGTTTGTGATGTTTGTGGTAGCAGCATTTCCGGTTGCCTGGAGGGTAATTCCAAGTGCTCCCAGGGTAAGGCTGTCCAGATTAATTGATAAGGTATCAATCGTTCCACCTACTACACCATGGTTATTGTTTGCACCAATATGGAGTACTGAGGCTGCTCCGCCTGATACTCCAAAGGAATTAGCACCACCATCCAGGAGAGTCATCCCATTATATTGGGTAGCCTGGGTGATACGGGAAATTTCAGTCATGAGTGCCTGAAACTCAGTATTGTTATATGCACGTTCTACACTGGTGAATGTATCATTGGAACCTTGAATGGCTAATTCACGCATTCTTTGCAGCAAAGCGGAAATTTCATTTGCAGCGCCTTCAGCAATCTGCAATAATCCGATGCCGTCACCAGCATTTCTTTGTGCCATTTTTAAACCGCGAATCTGTGTCCTCAGTTGTTCAGAAACAGATAATCCTGCAGCATCATCAGAGGCTCTGTTGATACGAAGACCGGTTGAAAGTTTTTCCAGGGATTTGGAAAGGGATATATGCTGCTGTCTACCCGAGTTGTGGGTAATCATTGCAGCGATATTATGATTAATACGCATCTTGAACCTCCTTGTTGTGTCGCGGGATATTCAGCATCCTTGCTGAATAGAGTCGAACTCCTGCGTTAATCTTTTATTCGGAGATTCCAGGAAAAACCTTTAAGCTTTTTTTAACTATTTCCAAGGACTTGGCGGTTTTAGCCTGAAAAACGGATTGTACCAGGTGAAAACTGAAGTGTCTCTTTAACTTTCCAATATGAAATAAAACTGATTACCTTTTACTTATGGATTTAATACAAAGAGATTTAGCGCATATCTGGCATCCGTGCAGCCAGATGAAAGATTACAAGGACTTTCCCCCTTTGCAGATAAAAAGTGCGAAAGGGGCTTATCTTGAAACCACTGATGGTAAAAAAGTAATAGATGCTATATCTAGTTGGTGGTGTAAAAGTCTTGGACATGGGCACCCCCGGATTAAGCGGGCGGTTAAAGATCAAATAGAAAAGTTTGAACATGTAATACTGGCTAACACCACCAATGAACTTATTGTTCAGTTGTCTGAGAACCTGTCCGGGCTCACTCATAGTCTGGATAAGGTGTTTTATGCGGGTGACGGTTCTATGGCTGTAGAAATTGCCTTGAAAATGAGTCTTCATTCCCAATTACTTAAAGGAAATTCGAAAAAATCCCGGTTTATGGCTTTAGAAAATGGATATCATGGCGAATCTGCAGCAGCTCTTGGGGTCAGTGAGCTG
>JADFYW010000155.1 GCA_015232855.1 Fibrobacteria bacterium | reverse complement strand
TGTGATATTCGTATGCCCGGCAAAGACGGCATTGAAATATTAAAAGAGATAAAAGAACAATCTGAATTTACAGAAGTCATCATGATTACCGGCCACGGTGGAGTTGAAACCGCTGTAAAAGCTCTGCAAGGAGGAGCCTTTAGTTATCTGCAAAAACCCATTGATTATGATGAAATGGAAATTGAAATAAAAAGGGTACTTGAAAAACAAGAAACCCAGGCAAGACTGAGCAGCCATATTCAGAAACTGGAACAGGCCCTCAAAGAAAAAGACAATCAGATTTCTTCACAAAGCACCACCTCCCCAAGCGATGAAACCACTGCCCCTCTTACTGCAGCAGGTGAAGGAGAGGGTAGAATAACCAGTCTGGAAAAAGATTTGGCCAGAGTTAAACATGAAAGTAAGTTCAAGTCTCATTTTCTGGCCGTTATATCCCATGAAATCCGCACTCCGGTAAACGGTATCCTGGGGTTTCTCGAATTATTTAAAGAAACTACCCTGGATAGTCAACAAAAAGAATATCTCCAAAATCTTATCGCCAGTGGTGAAATACTATCCCGCCTCATCAACGATATCCAGGACCTCTCAGGAGTGGACGAAGATAAGGTCAATCTCAATCTCAAAGATTTTGATTTAAAAACCTTAATGGAAAATGTAAAAAAAGACCTGAAATCAAAGTCTGAAGATAATAGTGAACAACAAGATACATCATCCAAATCACAGGATTTATCCTTTCAAGGGCTAAAAGTACTAGTGGCAGAAGATAACGCTATTAACCAACAGTTTATTTCCAAGTATTTAAAACGGCTGGGTTGTGAAGTAGACCTGGCAGAAAATGGCAAACAAGCCTATCAAAAGGTTTCTCTCAACGAGTACGACCTGTGCCTTATGGATGTAATGATGCCTGAGATGGACGGGATTGACGCAACCAGAGAAATTAGGAAGAATCAAAACGAAGACTTGCCCATTCTCGCACTTACAGCAAACGCCATGGAGGGGGATAAAGAGAAATGCCTTCTTGCAGGTATGAATGATTACCTCTCAAAGCCTATAAATCCCGAGACCCTGAAAGAAAAAATCATCCAATGGGTAAAGCAATGAAAATAAGCCAGTCATTAATAAACGGATACAATTTATATGAATGAAGCTAAGAAAAAAACAGTACTTATTGTTGACGATGATAAAATCATCCGAACCAATCTTGAAAAAGAAGTAAAGAGAAATTTCTACCATACGCTCATTGCTGAAGATGGCACATCTGCTCTGGAGCTTTTTAACAACAACGATGTTGATATTTTACTTCTTGATGTTAACTTGCCTGATATGAATGGCCTTGATGTACTCGAACAAGTAAAAAAGATAAAACCAGAAACCGAGGTTATCGTAATCACGGGCTTTGGGACCCAGGATGTGGCCATTCGTTCTTTGCGCAGAGGAGCCATTGATTATATAGAAAAGCCCATTAATACCGACGGTCTTGCAGCCGCCCTTGGTCGCGCCCAGGAAAAGATCAACGAAAAAGAAGAACTCTCCTATAAAAATACCTTGCTAGTGGTTGACGATGAAGAACCCATTGTGAAACATATGACCCGGTTTTTAAAACGGGAAGGCTTTCAGGTGTTTGGTGCCTATAATGGCAAAGAGGGCCTCGAAATAATGGATGAGAATAAAATTGATGTAATCATCACTGATTTCCGGATGCCCCAAATGACCGGTGTAGAATTATTAATGGAGGCAAAGAAACTGCATCCCGATATCGAAGGTATTATGGTTACCGGTGAGTCAGGTGAAAACATCGCAGTAGATGCTTTACGAGCTGGTGCCCTCGATTATATCAGTAAACCCATAAACCTTGATGACCTCCTCTTTTCGGTAACCAAGGCAATAGATGTTATCAACCTCAATCGCACCAGACTCTACCGCAACCGGGAACTCAAAATTTCCCAGGAAATTATCGCGCGCATGAACGAAGAACTCGAGCGAAAAATAGAAGAACGTTCTGAAGAACTCAACAAAGTACAAGTGCAACTCTTCCAAACCTCCAAACTGGCAACTCTGGGTGAGATGGCTGCGGGCCTTGCCCACGAAATCAACCAACCTCTGGCAGGCATCTCTCTTATTGTGACAAACTTCCGCAGATTCTCCGCCCGGAACAAATTATCCCAGGAAATATTAGATGAGGGCCTCGCCGATATTGAAGAATCAGTCAAACGGATGTCTGAAGTTATAAAACACGTAAGAACATTCGCCCGCCAGGAAACCATGAAAATAGTTGAGGTGGATATTAACAATACTATTAAGTCTTCCTTAAAACTCTTAAGCGAGCAATTGCGTATTCACGATATTGGCATAGAGCTCAACCTGGATCAGGAGCTACCAAAAATAAGTGGTGAGCCCTATCAGATAGAACAAGTATGGATAAACCTCATATCTAACGCCCGCGATGCCATGGACGAAAAATTCACCAAACAGAAAGACACAGACTACAAAAAGAAACTGGTTATCACCACTCAACAAACAGCCAATGGAAAAGAAGTAGAAATAATCGTTAAAGATAACGGACCAGGTCTTTCCAAAGAAAAACAAACGAAAATATTTGAACCATTTTTTACGACCAAAGAAGTGGGTAAAGGTACCGGATTAGGGCTCTCTATAAGTTATGGTATTATTGAAAATCATAGTGGTACTATTGGCATTGAAAGTATTGAAGGCGAAGAAACAACAATGAAAGTTACTATACCTATTGATAGAAAAAACGAATAATACCGGAGGAATAAAACACAGCTATGTATTCGTATAACGACAAAAGGAACGTATGTCCAAAATTCTTATAATCGATGATGAGCGGATAATCCGGGAGAATCTGAAACGACTTCTGGAATTTGATGAATATGAGGTCGTTATTGCCGGGAACGGAAATGAGGGGCTAGAATTATTTAATGACTTTCAACCTGAAATTGTGCTTTGCGATATTCGGATGCCCGGAAAAGACGGTATTGAGGTATTAAAAGAAATAAAACAATCATCTTCTTTAGCTGAAGTTATCATGGTCACCGGCCATGGGGGCATTGAATCAGCCATACAGGCTCTCCAGGGCGGGGCCTTCAGCTACCTGCAAAAACCGGTGGACTACGACGAACTCGAAATTGAAATCAAAAAGGCCCTTGAAAAACAAGAAATGGTAAAAAGACTTGATCAACATGTACATGATCTGGAAAAGGCCATAAATGAAAAAGACGAAGAAATTACCCGCCGAAAAGAAATTGAAAAAGGCCTTAAAGATGCCAATAACTCAATCCAGTCACTCAATAAGCAACTTACCGAATCCAAAAATGTAGCGGAAGCAGCTAACCAGACCAAAAGCGCTTTTCTTGCCAATATGAGTCATGAAATACGCACACCCATGAATGGCATTATCGGGTTTTCAGAATTATTAAGAAATACCACACTTGATAACGAACAAAACGATTATGTAAACACCATATGTGAAAGCGGAAACATTCTTGTTGCACTTATTAACGACATCCTTGATGTATCCAAAATAGAAGCGGGACAAATAACCTTAGAGAATATTGGTTTTAACCTTGAATACCTGATAGAAAGCGTTTTGAAAATTGTAAAACCCCTGGTTCAGGGTAAAGATATTGACTTGTTGTTTGAGTTCGAGAAAGATACTCCTCAATGTTATGAAGGCGACCCCACCCGAATACGACAAATTCTGATAAACCTGGTTAATAATGCCGTAAAGTTTACCGAGAAAGGCGAAATTGGTATACATATTGGTACCACGGAAAATAAAGCGGGCAAGAAGCTCCTTAAAATTTCCGTTGAAGATACGGGAATAGGTATACCCGAAGACCGGGTCGGTCTCATATTTAAAGCCTTTGAACAGGCAGATTCGTCTACCACCCGGAAGTTTGGTGGAACCGGACTTGGGCTTTTCATTTCTCAGTCTCTGGTCGAAAAAATGGGTGGCAACATTTATGTTACTTCACAACCAGGAAAGGGATCTCAATTTATCTTCACTCTGGATCTCAAAGAAACAGATGCCGTAGTTGAAAGCGCTATTACACCTCTCCAACGTGAAAATCTTAAAGACAAAAAGGCTCTTTTGGTTGATGATAACAAAAATAATCTTCGCATACTGGCTGCTTATTGCCAAGAAATGCAGATTATCGTTACCTACAAGGCTCTCAGGGCAGAAGAAGCTCTTGACTGGCTGGAGTTGCAAACGGAACTGCCCGACTTGATCTTATCCGATGTTATGATGCCAGATATGGATGGTTATGAATTGGCAGGGAAAATCAAAGCGCATCCCAAGTACAAACACATGAAAGTCATTGCCCTCACTTCTGACGCCAGACCAGGTTCCGCAAAGGAAGCCCAAAATTCGGGTTTTGACGCCTACATCACCAAGCCTCTTATTAAAAAAGAACTTATTGATGTTATTCTCACCACCCTGGGAGACAACCGTGACAAGGGCCAAATAGTCACCCGACATATGGCTCAGGAATTAAGTCTCAAAGGTCTGGATATCCTGGTGGTGGAAGACAACAAAATGAACCAGAAGTTTATTTTAAAATACCTTAAGATTTTGGGATGTAATGCTGACCTGGCCTGCAATGGACAAGAAGGAGTAGAAAAAGCAGCCTCTAACAAATATGATATATGCTTTATGGATATGATGATGCCCATTATGGGAGGCATCGAAGCAACCCAGGAAATCCGTAAAAATGTTAGCAAGGATCTCCCCATCATAGCACTCACCGCAGCCGCTATGAAGGGCGACGAAGAAAAGTGTCTTTTGTCAGGCATGAATGATTACATGACCAAACCCGTAAATGTAAAGAAACTAAAAGAAGTACTCGGAAAATGGGTATTGAAAGATAAAGAACCATCTAAAAAATAGAGGAGGGGAATAGAGCATACAGTTTTTTTGACAGGATTAACAGGATGGACAGGATAAAACATCGGAGCACAATGAACGTTTGGTTCAATGTTTCTTTCTTCAGAAATTTGTTCAAATTTTTTGTATCTCTGTTCATTAGTCCCTGGCAAGCCTGACAATTGCGTTGAAAATAATGACTACTTTGAAAATATCAGATGTATTTTACAGATCACACAGCACTTATAATCCTGTTTATCCTGTTAATCCTGTCAAAAAAAGGCAAAACCTGTCAAACAAATAACCCCATATCTATTATGACATCACAAAAGAAAATCCTAATAGTTGAAGACGACAAAATAACTGCGGAAGTATTAGCAGATTATATTAAAAAAGCAGGCTACGTAGTTTGTGGCAATATAGGTTCCGGAAATGCCGCCGTACAGCAAACCCAAAAGACCCAGCCAGATCTTATTTTAATAGACATAAACCTTTCCGGAAAAATTACAGGCATAGACGCAACTGAACGAATTCAAAAATTTTTAGATGTTCCTGTTATTTTCACCACCGGTCAAAGTGATCCTGCCACAATAGAAAAAGCAGTTGCCACTCATCCCTATGGCTACCTCCTAAAACCCATATCCTACGAAACTTTCAGGGTAACCATAGAATCAGCTTTTCACCGCCATGATCTTAATAAACGCCTGGAAACAACCAATCAAACCATCAAATCACTAACCGAAAACTTGCGTGAAGTCATATACCGCATTGATTATCATACCAGAAAACTTCTCTTTATAAGCACATCTATTGAGCGCTTGTCTGGCTACACGGCTAACGAATTTCTCAACAATCCAGAATTAAAAAGAGCTTTTATTCATCCCGATGACAAAGATGAATATTTACGCCAGATAGAAAATTACCACTCCACTCTTAGTGATGGCATTATCACTCATCGTATCATTACAAAAACAGGTAAGGTAAAATGGGTAGAACATCGCATCACCCTCGAAAAAGACTCCAAAGGCAAACCTACGGTCTATAATGGAATAATATTTGATATCACCAGCCGTGTTATAGCAGACCAAAAATGGAAAAAGTCATTTGACTCAATACATGAGGGCATGTTTATCATGGATCAGGACCGGACCATCACCCATTGCAATAAGGCCCTGACCAGACTTTTAGAAAAGTCCGCTGAAGAAATCATCAGTCAAAAATGCCACACCATTTGTCATGGAGAAAACAAACCCTTAAAATCATGTGTTACCTGCAAAGCAATTGATGCTAAAAAAAGCGTACAAGGAGAAGTGTATGAACCTCTCCTTAAAAAATATTTAAAAGTAAGTGCCGACCCGGTATATGATGATGATAATAATTTTTTATTTGTAATTCACACCATGGAAGACATCACTGAACAAAAAATGAATGCAGACAACCTTAAATTGGCCATGTACAAGGCGGAATCATCCAGCCGGGCAAAGAGCCAGTTTTTGGCCAACATGAGCCATGAAATAAGAACTCCCATGAACGGGGTCCTGGGTATGAGCCATTTGTTACTCAATGCCGGTCTCGACTCAAAACAGATGGATTTTGCCAAAACCATAAACGAAAGCGCCAGAGAACTATTGGGCCTTATTAATGATATTCTCGATTATTCAAAGTTAGACGCTGGGAAAATGGACATTGAATGCACCGATTTCGATCTCCGACTTTTGCTTGATAATATGTACAATCATTTCTCATTTCAGACAGGCCAAAAAGGTCTGGATTTCACCTACTCCATAGCCCCGGAAGTTCCTTCTTTCCTGAAAGGTGACCCTAGCCGATTGCGGCAATTACTCAATAATTATGTAAGTAATGCCGTTAAATTCACCGACAAGGGTACCATTGCAATACATGTTAAACATACAGGTATAAAAAACGGCAAGGAGATCTTACGTTTTGAAGTGAATGACACCGGCATTGGCATACAAGAAGATTCAATTCCCTTACTCTTTGAATCATTTAGCCAGGTTGACGAATCTTTTACCCGTAAATATAAAGGCACGGGCCTTGGTCTTGCTATCTGCAAACAGATTTCCATGTTGATGGATGGAGAAGTGGGGGTGGAAAGTAAAATTGGAGAGGGGAGTTGTTTTTGGTTTACCGTTGTCCTCGAAAGGCAGCATTCCGAAGAAAAAGAAAAAATTGTTGACTCCTGGAACAAACTCTTTGAAGAGGCCCATGTACTTATAGCAGATAGTAATAAACAAAGGCATAATGAACTTATTGCAATGATGAACACCTGGGGCTGCAAGTATGAGAGTGCCACTAATGTTGAGATGGCTATCAAAAAACTAAAAGAGGCCTCGGCAAAGAAGACCCCTTTTAAAGTTGTAATTGCCGATAAACTTCTCCCAAACAGCGGGGCAGAAGAGCTGGGAACCCTTATTAAAAATGATATCGATATAAACAAAACCAGACTTATAATGCTCGCATCCACCGGAGAACGGGGAGACGCCCTGCGTGCCCGCCGCTCGGGTTTTAATGCGTATCTCACCGAACCATTTAATTCTTCTGATATTTTTAACTGCCTCAATCATCTCATTGCCGGTTCAGACAAAGAAAACGAGGGGACAGAAAATCTCATTACCCGCCACAGTCTTAATGAAGCTCGTAAAAAGGATTTCCGGATATTACTTGCAGAAGACAATAATACCAATCGGTTTATTGCGTTAAAATTCCTCGAAAACCTCGGATACATCGCTGATGAAGCAATAGACGGACGCAAAGCAGTTGAGGCTATCAAACAAAAAAAATACGACCTGGTGTTTATGGATATTCAAATGCCCGAACTGGACGGCTTTGAAGCTACCAGAATAATACGGGAACAGGAAGAAAAACCACATAGCCAAAACCCGGTTTCCGAATTCCATCTTCCCATAGTAGCTATGACAGCTCACTCCATGCAAGGAGACCGGGAACGTTGCCTGGAAGCGGGAATGGATGATTATATATCCAAACCCATATTACCTGAAAAGTTAGAACAGATAGTAAATAAGTATTATTTTCTTTCTACAACACTCAAAGAAGAATCCATAGCTCCCCCTGTTACTCTCCCCGAAACATCTACCCAGAAACCAGTTACATCTGTTGATGACAGTACTGAAATTTTTAATGACCAGGGGTTCTTAAAACGAAATCGGGGACACAAAGAAATCATGCAGGAAATGGTAAACATTTTCACTACGGACGCAGAAATGCATATTGTGTCTATTGAAGAAGCTATTCATAACCAGGACTGCAAAACGGTTAGAGAAAAGTCCCACGCCCTGAAAGGTGCTTCCGCTACTATTTCAGCTGTTGCATTGCAAAAAGTAATGTTTGAAATGGAAATGGCAGCTAAAGCAGAAGACCTACAAAAAACCAAAGGACTACTGGAATCAGTAAAGTATGAATTCGGTCGTTTCAAGACCTGTATACAAAAACTTGGAATGGGTTAAAAGTCCTACCCTGCCCCATCTTTTTTTTGACAGGATTAACAGGATTAACAGGATGAAGAGTGCTGTGTAACCTGTTAAATCTATGTGTCTTTACAAAGAAGTCATTATCTTCATCTTAGTGGTTTAGCCGTCAAGAGACTAAAAAACTAGATATGAACAGAATGACACAGTAAAAAACATCAAACAATACCTCCATTGCACACTGACTTTTTTATCCTGTCCATCCTGTTAATCCTGTCAAAAAATAAAACCAAGTTTGAACAGAATGACCAAGTAAAAATCATCGAACAATATCTCCATTGAGCACTGACTTTTTTATCCTGTCCATCCTGTTAATCCTGTCAAAAAAAAACCAAGTTTGAACAGAATGACCAAGTAAAAATCATCGAACAATACCTCCATTGCACACTGATTTTTTTATCCTGTCCATCCTGTTAATCCTGTCAAAAAAAAGGCTGCAGATACTTAATCAAGAGGAAACCGGAGCACAAAAGTAGCCCCCTTCCCCTGCCCTTCGCTTTCAGCATACATATCCCCCCTCATCTCTGTCATATAATTAGCGCAGCTGTGAAGGCCGAAACCATGACCACTTTTTTTGGTTGAATAGCCATGTACAAACACTTTTTCCAATTCCTTTTTAGAAAGCCCACAACCCGTGTCCCTAATTTTAAGGATAACCCGTGACTCCTCCTGAGTAAGAGAGATGTAAATTTTTCGCGTATCAGGTGACACATCCATCATAGCGTCTTTAGCATTGGTAACAAGGTTGATTAATATGTGAATCACTTTTGTCTTAACCACTGCAATTTTAGGCACATCCGGTAAATCCTCTTCCACAATAATCGATAAACGATCAAGAGAAGCTTTTTGCATTGTAAGAGCATCATGGATGATATCAGCCAAAGAGAAATCCTGAGACATACCCGCATACCCGGCATAATTTTGTTGAGTAGCCACTACATCACAAATCAACTGAATTTTATCATTTAAGCGGTTAAAATGAGTCTGCAATGTTTTCTGTGAGGAAGATAATAAGTCTTCCAGTTTCAGGTAATAGTGCATTAAGTTTTTACCCTTAGGATCCTGGACAATAAAGCGTTCTAAATCGTCCATATTTTCACGCAGGAGAGCGTTGGCTTTTATAAATCCACTTATATAAGAATCATCCATTGTTTCTCTGGCCATATGCAGGGAGGTATGTACACTGTTTAAAATATTTCCTATGTTATGCAGAGTATTGGTCGCTATCTCAGCCATACCTTCTTTATGGGCTTTATCCAGCAGTTCACGTTGGGCCTCCCGTAATTCACCTGTCCGTTCTTCCACCAGTTGTTCCAGTTCGGTGGTGTATTTATAAATTGTAGTACGCATACTTTCAAAGTTTCGGGCTAACTCCCCCACTTCATCATTAGTGGTGGTAGTTACCGGGCTTGCATAATCACCAGAAGAAATGGTATGGGCAGCCTTGGTTAATTCAAACAAAGGCGAAACAATACTGTTGGCCTGGTTTCGGGCTTCCCGGGTACTCCACAAATACAATAAAACCCCAAGCAACAACTGTACCACCAGAATAGCAACCGATTGTATAATTACCACATTCCGTTTATTATGAATGGTTTTCTTCATGGAAGCTGTAGAATACCCATAAATAACGGTTCCCAGGCGGGTACGTTCATGCATCACCGGAGCAGCAAATTCATAGAGTTCACGTTTCGTCATTGATACTCTGAACGAAGGTACCAAAACATCCTTAGCCCATTTAATCGTACTATCAGAAAGTACATCATCAATAGTAATCCCACTGTCTGGAATATGTTCCAACGAAAAAGCCCAGAGTGTTTCATCCTGGTCAATAAATACTCCGAACTGTATATTCTTATCCCGCTGGACACTTGAGAACATAAGCTCCCGGACAGAAGTAAAGGCATTATCCTCCACCATACCCCTTAACGCAATGCTACTGCTGCCAACTAATTGTAATCCCCGGTCAGAAATACTTTTTTCAATATATTTTTCAGCATCACGAAATGCGAAGAAGGTTAAAAACAAAGTGCCCGAAATAAATACAAATAAGAATAAACCAAGATTCGCAAATAACAATTTCTTTGTTATGGAAACAAATTTATCGCCTATACTTACATAATTCATCCCGGACCATATGTGTTAAAAAGTATCCAAAAGTTATACCACATTACCGCCTGGCACAGTCTTCTGAAATAGGAAAGATTTCAGAAGGAGCGTTTCATTAATTTCCTTTTTTCAGGAAAC
>JADFYW010000154.1 GCA_015232855.1 Fibrobacteria bacterium | reverse complement strand
AAAGTTAAAATTATGACCATGCATGCAGTAAAAGGACTGGAATTCCCAATTGTATTCCAGCTGGGCGGACTTTCACAAAAGTCCCCGGCATTTTCTTATTTCCATTTTTACGAAAAGGGCAATGTACACTATGACCTTCTGATGGACAACAATGCAAATTATATTAAGCATCTGCAGGAAACAGAAGAAGAAGAACGGCGCCTGCTTTATGTGGCATTAACTCGTGCCCAGTATAAATTATACCTCCCTAAATTTATCAAGTACACCGCGAACAACATTCCCTATTCAACCTGCGGAGCCACATCTGTTTATGTCCAAGATTCCCTGCAAAAAGCCTGGCCCGCCCCCGTCTGCAACAACATTGTCCGCCACATTACCCCCGATGGTAAAGACATAAAAACAGAAGGACAGGATGAAACCGGCACTCCCCTCTGGCAGGAATGGAAAGCGGAAATTTCTACCGTACAGGAAACACAAGAAACCAATGCCGCCGGGGAACCGGTACAGGAAGAAAATTCTGTAGACACATGTTTTCCGCAACCCCAACCGCATTTTTTTCACAGGGCAGTTACGACAGCTTCTTTTACCAGCCTGCATAACAAAAGGATTGACAACAGCGAACCAGCCGAAAAGCAGGAACCGCCCGACGATAACACCGGCAACGATACCGTATACGGCGAAAGCAGCTTGCGGATCCCCGACGAACCGGGGGAAGAAACTATTGCCGGCGATGACGGGGCAGAGAGCCCTGACGAAAAATACAGGGACCTCCCCCGGGGAGAAAAGACAGGCTCCATGCTCCACGAAATTTTCGAAGAAATCGATTTTGACCTGGTAAACCGTGCCGAAAGTGCAGCAGACCTGCTATCCTGCGACAAAACCGCTAAAATCATCGACATAAAAATGAAGAAGTTCAGGTTATACCGCAAGGAGGATGATCCCGCCCGGGCCTGGAGGGATACAACCGCGGAATACATATTCAATACCCTGAAGGCCCCCATATTCGGTGATGATTTTCGACTCTGCCAGCTAAAGGAAAGCGATAAAATACATGAACTGGAGTTCTGGTACCCATACCCCTGCAAGGGAACAGGTGATAATATTGCAAAGGCCGGTATCCACTATGACGAAAAGGGCTATCTTTCCGGATTTATCGACCTGATTTTTAAGCGGGATAACCAGTGGTATATACTCGACTGGAAGAGCAATTTCCTGGAAAAGGGATATGACCCGGCAGGACTGAAACAGAGTATGAAAGATGCCAATTACCTGCTCCAGTACCGCATATACATAATCGCCCTTTGCCGCTGGCTCAGGCAGTGCGGGCAAACATTTAATTTTGGAGGCGTCCTCTACCTGTACCTCCGCGGTATTAATGCAAATGACAACAAAAACGGCATCTACCTGGATACCTCAATTACCGAAGAAGAGTGCCTTGCTGATGTAAAGCACATACTGGGGGCATCATGCCAATAACACCGGATATATCTAATTTAAGGGCCCTTGGGGCTGTCCCTGCAAACGGTGATGATTTTATCTCTGATTGCCTTGAACATTCAGACCTGGATTTTGCAGACTACCAGGTTATCCGGGACCTGGCGGAACTGTGCGACAGCACCGATACACTCCCCATTTACGGACTCCTGGCAGCCCTGTTCCAGTATATGGCCGATGGCAGTATCTGTCTCCCGGCAGACCCTGAAAAATGGGAACGCATAGCCTGGCTCCCCCCGAAAGCAGGATTGACAGAAAAAACAACAGCGGCCGCGATTAAAAGTCTTACCAAAGCAGGACTGTTGGAACAAACCGGTCCCGGAGAGCACGACAGCCTGCCTGTCGCACCGCTGGTTTTGCGGGATTCCGAGCAGGGACAATACCTGTACTTCAATAAATGCTACCACGCTGAAATCCACCTGCGGGAACACCTGCTCCTGTTTCTTGATAACCCGGAGCCGCAATTATTTAATGGCAGCACAGATAAGGAAATAACCGCTGCAATCCGCGATGTATCTTCACGTCTGGAACATACACCGGACCCCTGGCAGCTTGCTGCTGTCACCGCGGCCCTGTATAAAAATTTTACTATTATCTCTGGCGGTCCCGGTACCGGGAAAACATCAACGGCCGCGATTATCCTGCGTTCCATGATACGCCTTGGCTTATCACCCGAACGTATCTTGTTAACCGCGCCAACCGGGCGCGCGGCCCAGCGTCTCAAAGAATCCATACGCAATGAACTCCAGAAAAAAGAGCAGTCACCCGAAGACGAGGCACTACTCCACTCACTTGAGAGCAGCACCATCCACCGTGCCCTGAAATTCAGTCCCTGGCACAACCGTTTTTTTTACAATAAGAACCGCCGCCTGCCCGCCCGGCTTATCCTGGTGGATGAGGTTTCTATGGTAGATGTATTCATGATGGGAAAACTCCTGGAAGCAGCAGGTAACAATGCCCGTGTTATATTCCTGGGTGACCGTTTCCAGCTCCCTTCTGTAGATGTAGGTGCCGTACTGGAAGACCTTATACCTGCCGGCCACAAACCAGCCTTTAGCCAGGGATTTACAAAACTATACAACGACATCGCAGGCGCATGCGGACTTGATAAAGATAAAGCAGAACTTCCTGTAGAAACCAAAAATCCCGGAATACGGCAGGACCGAATTGTCATCCTGCAGACCTCTTTCCGGAGTGTAAAAGAAATCCTGGAACTGGCCTCTGCTGTTAACCAAGGGGATATTACACACTCTCATCTGGAACAGCTACAGGCGGTACCCGGCACCCCGGTTCCCTGGCCTGAGCCCAAAAGTAACCCCCCTGCCTGCATACTGGAACCGGTAACCAGCCACAAACACTGGCAGGAACAACTCTGCGACTGGGCAGAACAGCGTTTGGGAGCAGAAAAGAAAGACAGTACCTACCGAAAACGGGTTAACGGCTTCGGCGAAGCCGGAGATGATTCGAAAAAGGAATGTTTGAAAGGGGTGTTTACCCACCTTGCATCCGCACAGATCCTCACCCTGGTCCATTCCGGAGCGGAGGGTGAACGATTTATTAACCGGACCATTGGCCGCTACCTGCGGGAATTACTGGACCGGCGGAGCCCGGGGGAACATATCTATAACGGCTCTTTCATTATAATCACCGCAAATGACTACAATAACAATCTCTTTAACGGCGACACCGGTGTTATTTTAAAACGAAACGGTGAATACCGGGCCTGGTTTGCCTCAGAAGGAGATTACCGGGATTTCGCAATCAGCAGCCTGGCATCATGGGCCCCGGCCTGGGCAATCACCGTTCACAAGAGCCAGGGTTCCGAGTACGGGAATGTGCTGATGGTACTTCCCGTAAAGGAAGAACACCGGATGCTGACCCGGGAAATAATCTACACCGGCGCCACCCGGGCAAAGAGTACGCTTGTGATTCGTGGAAGCAGAAAAGTGCTGGAAATCGCAGCAGCAAGAGCTATAAACCGGGAATCGGGGATTGAGTTGTGGTGAGGGTGGCACATACAAGTTCTGAAATAGGACTATGAAAAAATAAAAAGGTAAAAGATGAAAGCAGATAGAACCAACAATACATTTAATGTTTTGGTATTACTTTTTGAAGAAACTCAAAACACCATACAACAACAGACAACCCGTGCTGTCAATAGTGCTTTAGTTGTCAGAAACTGGCTCTTCGGCTGGTACATTACCGAATTTGAAAAAAAAAGCGATGACAGGTCTGAGATATATGGTCAACAACTGATTTTAAAATTATCTAAAAAGTTGACTACAAAACTTGGTAAAGGGTTTTCCCGGCGGTCATTAGACCAGTTTAGGCAATTTTATGAACAATACCAGAAGATTGGGCAGACATTGTTCGCCAAATCTTCTCCTGAACTCAAAATTGCCATAAAACAACTAATGGATATCACAACAGAAGAAACACAATTAAAAGCTGCCGCAAAGAAAAGGCAGACACTGTCTGCCAAATCTTATTCTAAAACCCCTCAGACAATACTCGAAAAGTTTAATATTTCAAAAATATCCCAGACATTATCACAGCAACTAACTTTAAGCTGGTCACATTACCTGTTTTTAATAAGCATAGAAAATCAAGAAGAACGCAAATTTTATGAAATTGAAGCAGCAAAGGAAGGATGGTCCCTTCGCGAGTTAAAACGCCAGTTTAACTCGGGACTATATGAACGCCTGGCATTAAGCCGCGATAAAACCGGAGTTAAGCAGCTTTCTGAAAAAGGTCAGGTAGTAGAAAGGCACAATGATGTTGTAAAAGATCCCTATATTCTGGAATTTCTGGGACTTGATGAAAAATCACAATATTCAGAAACAGAACTGGAAACTGCTATTATCAATAAGCTGGAACATTTTCTGCTTGAGCTTGGAAAAGGGTTTTTATTTGAAGCCCGGCAGAAAAGGTTCACGTTTGATGAAGAGCATTTCTTTGTGGACCTGGTCTTCTATAACCGTATTCTCCGCTGTTATGTACTCATTGACTTAAAAATAGGAGAACTGAAACACCAGGACCTCGGGCAGATGCAGATGTATGTCAATTATTTCGATCGGTACGTTAAACTGGAAGATGAACATCCGACAATCGGAATTGTCCTGTGCAAAAAGAAAAAGGATTCTCTGGTGAAGATCACGTTGCCCAAAGATACCAACATAAAAGCCGCAAAGTATCAGACCTGCCTGCCGGATAAAAAACTGCTAAAACAACAACTGGAGCAGGCCCAGGCAGAATGGGAAGCGCATCATTTGAAGTAAAAAATATATTTATCGGATTTCGTTATGTCGAGTTTAGACTCGATAATATTTTCGTTTTTAGCGTAATTTCAGGGATTTTCTTTACAAAATATTCGTCAATTTAATCATAAGACTATTACGACGAGTTTAAACCCGATAATTTTCAGGCGGCCTTTTCTTCTGCCAGGTTTGTAATAAAACGGGCCGGAATGGGGAACTGCATCTTCCAATTGATACTAACAGGCTTTTCACCATAATGGCTTATGTATTTAAGCGTACCGAGAAAGGTAAAAGGCTGAGCAATGCCCTGAATTTTTGAATGTGTGCGGACAAACAGCAGAAACTTCCAGCCGTTTTTCTCCTGCTCAATATACCTTCTCCCGCTTTCAGTCGAAGTCGAAGCGCTGTTTTGTGACTGCCAGTGAAAGATATCCTCATTCACGGCATAGTCTTCATACCTGACAGATTCTTTAAAACCCGGGCCTTCTTTATTCAGCGTCACGAAAAAGCATTCTATTTTCTTTTCCCTGTTCCGGTATATTCCTTCCCGGCTGGATTCAAGTTTATTAAAGCTGCTTTTTCCAATGGTCGTTAAGACATGATGACGGAAGTACGAACTATAAACCCGCAGGGGTGATCCATCTAAGCCCGTACAAACATCTTCTTCATGTGAAACATTATTATTAATATGGTAATCAACGACTTTACTCAGCTCATCATTCCAAAGCTTATATTCACAGAGTGGTTGAAGAGCGTCCCTTATTGAATTAATTCCAAGCTTATTCCCGGACTGTGAAAAGAAATCATAATAGAGCCATGTTTTAAAAACATTGTCATACTCACTCTGCCTATTTTCTATTCCACTCTGAAGCACATCCACCATAAACTTCAGATAGAGTATAGAATCTATATGCAATAGCCGTGTTTTAATAAAGTTGCCAAGAGCATCACCTGTTTTAGACTTTTTTGCAATGGGGACTTCCGATACGGAACCGTTCCGGGCCTTCTGCAACAAACTGGTAAAAGAAAACTTACTTTTATACAAAACAGGCAATTCAATACCGGTATACTTAACAAATTCAATTACATCCAGTGGCCGTTCTTTCTCGTAGGGATATTTTTGTATTTCTTTTATCAGGCGTGTTTGTGTGGCATTATTAATAGAACGTTCAATATTAGCCAGTATTATTTCTCTAGCCTTTCGCTCCAGTTCAATATTACAACCAAAGGGAACATGAGGAAAATCATCTTTAACTTCCGAAACAATTGAACGGCTTTGCGGACCGGCAAGCGCCTGCAGCATAGGGCGAAAGCTATATTCTTTATGTGCATTTGCAACAAAATCAAGAACCGTTAAATATTCTTTACTTTCAAAGGCCTTGTTAGAATTAACTTTCCGCAACCCACGACCAAGCTGCTGCAGAAAAACTGTTAAACTTTCTGTAGGCCGCAAAAAAAGAATGGTGTCTATTTCTGGTACATCCACCCCTTCATTAAACAGGTCAACCACAAATATAAATGACAGTCGACCATCTCGAAATTCATTTACGATATCATTTCTAACGATCTGCGTATCCTGACCAGACAAGGCTTTGGCTGGAACACCATGTTTTGAAAAGTATTCTGCCATATAGAGTGCATGTTGCACTCCTGAACAAAACCCCACACAGCGGCAATGACTAATGTTACTCACATATTCATTTACTTTTTGTAATACCCTGCTTGCATGATGTTCATTGCCCGTATAAACTCTTTCAAGCTGCTCACTGTTATACGTCCCCCTTTCAAAGTTGATTTTACTTAAATCAACCGTTGCAGCATCAGTAAGACCGTAATAATGAAACGGACAGAGCAGCCCCTGGTACACTGCGTCGTGCAAGCGGATTTCAGCAGCCAGTTTATCATTAAAATACGGTTTAATATCCTTTCCATCCATCCTTTCAGGAGTAGCCGTAAGCCCAAGCATTATTTTGGGGTCAAGATAGCTGGTATCAAACAACTCCTGATATGATTGAGCACTCCCGTGATGAGCCTCATCCACTACAACATATTCATAATGTTTATTACCGCAGTATTTTAACTGATCTGCATTAAACGAATGAAAAGATGGAATTGATAAAAAAACATGGTCAAGATCAGCAGGTCTATCACTCCCCTGCCAAATACCCCCAAAATTTGGATCATTCAGCACAACACGAAAGGTTTTTAATGACTGTTCCAAAATTTCTTTCCGGTGTGCAGCAAAGAGTAAACGTGGATATCTACCATGGTTTACCTGTCTGGCATAATCAAAGGCAGCTATCATGGTTTTCCCAGTGCCAGTAGCAGCAACCACAAGATTCCGTGTACACCCATGTATATTCCGCTCAACATTAAGCTTCCGTAAAATATCTCTTTGAAACGGATACGGTTTACAAATAGTAGTATACCCTAAAGAAGTAATATCAACATCACTCTGTTTATTCTTTAAAGCCTTGGAAAGTTTCTCACAATGATTTGTATTCGTATGGTCATACAGTTCAAATTCTTCATCGGCCCATAACTGCAGCATATGGTGTTCTATAACTGATAAGGCCTCTGCTGATTCCCGTTCTGAAAGGCGTACATTCCATTCTAATCCCGAAGTAAAAGCTTCATGAGACAAATTCGAAGAACCAACTAAAGCCGTGTCCGGTCCATTTATTCTTCTGAAATACCAGGCCTTAGCATGGTGTCTATTTGGCCCGGTTTCGTAATGAATTTTTACAGCACTGGTTTCAAGAGCAGAAATGGCATCAACCGCTTTTTGTTCGGTATGCCCGCAATAAATGGTTGTAAGCAGATTAATGACTCGCCCTTCTGAGGCGGCCTGCTGCAAAGCGGAGCGAATACAATTTAACCCGGAGAGCCGGATAAAGGAAACCAGAATCCAGATTTCATCAGCACTAAGTATTTCCTTGCGAATTTCTTTATGCAGGCTGATATTGGTATCTTTACCGGTGAATAATACACTGCCGGTAAACCCCGCTGCAGGATAGCGATAACGCTTGAATTCTTCTATAGTCTGGTTCGAAAAGAAGTCTGGTGGTATAAGAGCTTTGAGCACTTCTATTTGAGAACCCGAAATATAGTTATCCTGAAAATCATCTTTCTCTACAGAGTCATTACAATACTTAACCAAATCATTCATTAGTTTGCTGACTGCATACTCGCCTTTCTGCTCTGACTTATCACTTTTCCGCTTTTTTTCGGCTTCTTCGTAAAAACGCAAGACCAATCGTTTAAATATACCCGCCAGATTATCAGCCAGGAACTGGGCTCCTGTTTTATTATCAAACCGGACCGCTGCTTTATCAACCGTCCAATTTTTATAATGCTGGTCTATTAAGCGGGAAAGACCTTCATTTAAAATTTCTTCAAATATTATTGGACGATTTTGCATGGATATGTTTAGATAGAACTATTTTTTCTTGTAATTATATGCCTAATAACACCGTACATCCTCATACATTGCTGCAGATTTAATAAGCCTAATATTTTCTTCAATCTCTTCTGCTCCATAATCTATTAATTCATTTGCAACCTGGTCAATAGTTTGTAAATGAAGTGAAAAGGCCCATCCCGGAATTCTCTCCACTTTGGAGACAAAGATATCGCCATCATTTTTAACATCAATCTTGTAAAACACTTATAGCCTGATTTATAGCACAAAAAACAAGTATTTCAAAAGTCATGACCAGAACTGAAAAGCAACACAATCACACAGCCTTTTCCACAAGGGTAAAATACACGGAATGCGCCAGTAGCACCGTTACCCGATGGAGAAATTCGTAGTCCAGGGTCTCCGGGACATCGCCCGATTTATGGTAGTTGGGGTTCCTGAGTTCTGCGGTGTCGGTCCATAAAAGTGCCTGGATACCGGCATCCCAGAATGGGGTGTGATCGCTCCGCAGGAGGTGGGGAAAAAGCCGTTCTTCAGCTTTGAAAAGTTTAAGTGCTTTTACTGGCAGCCGCGGTACATATACCGACCTGATGTCGAGTACATCTTCTACAACATGGCCTGAACGGCTGTTTGCCAAAAGACCGATAAAATCACCCGTATTGCCAAGGTCGAGGGGGATACCTTGTGGCGACTGCTGAGTGCCCGGGGTTTCCCGCGCGTAGCCTGTCATTTCCAGTACATGGACAAGCTCTACATTCGCGGCACCAATCCCGGCCATCCACGATACAAACTCACGGCTCCCCGCAAGGTTATCCTCTTCCCGGTTAAAAGCAACAAAAGCCACCCCGGACAATTGTAGTGCATTAATGGTTTCTGCCACACCCAGCAGGGTTGCGATAGCGCTCCCATTATCATCAGCACCGGGGCTCCCCGGTACCGAATCATAATGGGCACCGATAATGACCCTGGTATTTTCCAAACCCGAAGCACGGGACGCCAGGATATTATGGCATTTACCCTGCCTCCAAACCCGGAGGCCCAAATCATGAAATTTTGATTCAATATAATCCCGGACTATGCGGTTATTGAGCTGTTCAGCAACATAATGCCGGGGCACAGCGATATCGTTCACAATATTTTTTAATGCATCCCGGGTAACCAGCCCCGGGAGGGGCGATGGTTTTGACTGCTCACCCTTGCATCAGTTATTAACATGTATCCTCCACCCGGTAACCTTTACCGGTATACTTTTCCAGTTCCCCGCGAACCGGACAACCTTTTGTTCGTCATCAACTTCCTGTATAAAACCTACTTTTTCCAATGTTCCTCCTTTGTGACAAAAGTTAACACAATCTGGCGACAGCTGGTGTCATGCGAATTGTAACGGTTTTACTCATTACCCTTTATACGGTGGAAATTGCCAGGTATGACAAAAAATATATCACATTTTATAACTATTAACAGACTTTCTGCTTAATAATTACAATAACACATACACTCTTTTTTTTCATGAAGCAGCTGGGACCGTTCAAAACATTTTTGTCCGTCCCGGGCCGCCCTGTTCAAATCATCCGACATGGATTCATCCATTATTACCCGGTAACAATCCTGCTTGTTCATTCTATGGCGGTGCATGAATAACATATTATTTATCAACAGGGCATGCCTGTCACTTTCTGACAGGCCCTCTTTTTTTAAATACGCTATCATTTGTTTTACCTGCAGAATAATATTCCCCTGGCAAGCCGTAACCTTTTGGCGCAAACTGCTGCGGCAATACATCATGTATTTTAAACCGTACTATTTAATCATCCTGTTTTAACAAACCCCTTAACTGTATACTGCTTTATTTAGAGAAACCGAAGTACAGTGGCAGAGGATGAAAAGTTATTTTCGGACATTAGATATATCTATTTTGCCAGAACAATCTTCTTTTCTGTTCCTTTTTCACCATAAATACCTTTTTTACCATATTTTACATTAATTTTAACCTTTTTACCACACAACCCCTATAATTTACTTATTTTACCAGTAAGATAATAATTTTACAAGGATATTTTGTGGTAACAAATAGTTTAGCATATCGGCCGGCAGGTTACACATATCTCCTTAAAATCTTTGAAATTGAAAGCATACCTCATTGGCATACCTCCTTTATATCCTCATCAGGATCCCACAAATCTAAGATTCAAGATAGTGTATGTGAAGAGATATACCCTAAAAGGTATTGGCCAGGAGAAAAAGTCGGGACTCATCTTGAGTTTGCACTAAAATACGATGGAGTCAATCTTAGTTTGCTATTTCAACTTTTCGAAGTGATTCCTCAAAAAGATCTGACCGAATACATAAAATCAAAGCCATCAGGAAAGTACGCACGAAGAGTCTGGTTTTTCTATGAATTTTTAACAGAGAAGCGATTACCTCTGGATGATGCTTCTACAGGCAACTATGTTGACGCCCTGGAAGAAAAAGAATATTACACTAT
>JADFYW010000153.1 GCA_015232855.1 Fibrobacteria bacterium | reverse complement strand
CTTCGCAATAAAGAAGAAAGAAAAAGCGGATAGCTGTTTGCTAATTAATGGCATTAAGTTGAGGAATTACTCAGTACCTTTAATAGATTCCGTTCTGAAATTGAAAAGTTTGATTCACCGGCCCAAAAAACCGCTACATTATCTCTGTTCTCATCTGCAACAAGGAAATTGTTCCGGGATTTTAATCGCCTGAATGTTCCCATGTCTTTTCCCCTTGAGCTGTCTGTTTTAAACAAGGGCGAAGTAGATAAGCAGAGTACCCGTACCCGGAAAAAAGCTGCGCGGATATTTTCAGGCTTTCGCTTAAAGCTTCAGAGGTTTGGGAACTTTATAACCCGGGCAAAAAATCCGGTTATCGGATTGAAAAGGCATTTTGTACCTGCCGGTTTGAGTAAACATTTTGTGATTATACCCACAGAACAATACCTCCTCAGTGAATGGTCCTTGTTTCAGCAGTCGTCGGCAACGGTCCTTAAAACCTGCTCCCATGTTTTTGCTTCTGAATTTTCCTCAGGTATTGATTCTTCTGTTACAACGGCTTTTTCGGAAGACCTTTCCAAAGCCCTGGAACAACATAACAACGAAAAAACAGATATTAGATTACGCATACATAAACATTTCACGAAGGTAACTGAATCCTGTTTTGAAACCTGGCCTTTGGCCGGAACATGCGTATTGCCGAGACGTTTATTAAGTGAAAAGTCTTTTGGGCATAAAAATAAAAAACTCAAACAGCAGTTTATTCATTGCCGAAAAAGCTGGGATAAATATTGGACAGGAGAGCGCCTAAACCTACTTAAAAATATTGATCTGGTGTGTCTTTCTCTCAAAGCCGGTAAATGCTATCAGGATACCGAATCCGCATGCAGGGAGTGGCATGATAAGCATATTACGGCAACTGTTTCGTCCCTGAGAGACTTGGTACAGCAATTCAGGGAACGGGCCCGAAAAAGTGGGAAATCTCCTGAAAAATTACGGAAATTTATTCTGGAAAAAGAGACAGTACAGTTCATTAAAAATATACAGGCAGATTCGCTGGGTCCTGTGGACGCTCTGAAAACTTTTACGCTGAGTAAGTTGGTTACTGAATATCAGGAAACCATTGCAGGAATAATAGACAGCTTGAAAGATACCTATACGGCATTTCGGCTAACCGAAAAAGATGGAATTGTTCCCCAGACAGAACTGGTGGACATCAGCCTAAAAGCCCTGATTACCTTTTATTCCCGAAAAGAACTTGATAAGGCTATTAAACTGATATCTGATTCTGCCCGAAACGACATTCTACTTTTGTCCAATGAACTGATGACCGTTAGTGACATTATACAGGGTGGTCTGGACACCGCTTTTATGCTTCTCAGAAGAGCAAACGAAAAGAATGAAGATCTGCAACAGCCTTCAGAAGTCCTTCTCGAGGGTATTGATCGAACTTTGGACAAACTTGGGTATATTTTGTCCCAGGTTGAGGCTTTACAATTCTCCACCTTTACCCACCTCGAAGAAAAACACCACAGCCTTATCGAACGGGTGAATTCGCTACAGAATACTAAAAAACTCATGCAGATGCGCCTGACATTTATGAAGGCAAAGGCCCAGGGCAGCCTAAAGGATTTTGGGGATAAGGCAAAACATTCCGCAGTGTCAACATTCCATTTTGTTCGTATAACGGTTACACCTTTTTTAAAACAAGCATTGCGTCATCTGATTAGAATAGTCGGAGTCATTACCGTAAAAGCCCGCCTTAAAATAGATACGACAGGGGTCGTAGAAAGCGTCAATGTATATTTGCGGAAAGCTAAATCTGCCATAAGCGGATTGCCGGCGGTATATCAACGTATGTTTGACTTTTCTCCCTTGGAAGAAGAACGATATTTTGTAGGCAGAGAATCTGAACTTACCGAGCTCCAGTCCGCTTTTGAAAACTGGCGAAGGGACCAATCCGGTATGGTGGCACTGGTAGGGGAGAGGGGAAGTGGCCGCTCAACCCTTGTAAATATGGCCCGGACACGTTTTTTACAGGGTGAACGAATTAAATATATCCGTAGCGAAAAGACCTTAAACGATTTTGATGAAATGCGGAAATTTCTTGAAGCAGCTTTTGACCTCAGTGGTACCCGGGATATGCGGGAACTGGAAGAGCGGGTACAAAAGCTACCTAATGATCGAGTCATTATCCTGGAAGATTTCCACAGGCTCTTTATCAAGACTACCGAAGGTCTGAGAATATTTAATCGGATGGTGTTATTTGCCGCCCGTACTCAGCAAAATACCTTCTGGCTCATAAGCAGTGGTAATTACTGTTGGCGCTACCTTGATCAAGTACTGGAACTCAGACGTTTTTTTGCTCAGGTCATAATGTTGAAGGAACTCAAAGGAGATGAAATTGAGAAGGTCATCATGTTGCGCCACCGTATAAGCGGCATACCTTTGCAATTCTCAGAACTCTCGGAAGTTACGAAGAGCCGGAAATACAAGCTCCTGCATAATGAAAATCAACGTAAAGAACTAAACCGCAAAAAGTTTTTTGAACATTTACATACGAACTCCGGTGGGAATGTATCGGTAGCTATGGTACTTTGGCTTATAGCGATAGACAATAGGGACAATAAAGCATTTCAACTCTCTCATGGTATTTCTACTGACCCGCGTATGCTGCGTAATCTCACCACAGATGAGCTTTTTGTGATAACAGCAATTATACAGCATGAAGTACTTACTATGAATGAGTTAAGCAGTATTATGAATATAAGTGAAGACGGCGCACAACTCCTTTTAACCGGTTTATACAACCGGCATATTCTGGAAGAACATAACGGAATTTATAATCTCCATTTCTTTTTATACAGACCCATGACACGTATGCTTTATGAAAAACGGTTCCTTCATTAATAAAGGGGTTTTCCTCAAGCTAATCAGCATGGTAATTCTGCTGAGTGTTTCGCTGTGCTCTGAGTTATGGGCCCTGAATGACAGTACCGAAGTAAAGTCCATTGTTGCAGACACTATCCAACTATCATCTTCCAAACCAGATAGCGTTATACCGGATACCCTTTCTTCTTCGTCTGATATACCACAGAAAGAGAATAAGAATATTAAAACTGAATTAAGCGGTGCTTCAACGTCTGATTCGACGAAACTTACAGGAAATAAAAAAGAAATTATCCAAAAAGACTCCTCAGACATTGAGCAAACGATACCTGATTCTTCTAGCACCGATAGTGTCCCTACAGTGATAAAGGAAACAAAGAAGTCAATTGACTCCTCTCCGGTAATTGACTCTGCTATCGTAAACACACTCAATTTAAAAGCTGAGTCCATTTCTGATACTTTTGATTCCATTGTCACTTTACCTCAGGTAAAGAAACTGAAATTGGAACCAACAACAAAAGATTCTATAAATCAATCTCCTGTTAATGCCAAAAAAGAGATTATTACAAAAATCAAACCAAAAAAGCAGCTATCGGTAAAAAAACCGGATCCAATAAAAACAGAACGAAAATTAGATACCCTCAAGGCAATTACCCCTAAAAATGCTTCAAAACAACGTATTCAAATTATTACCCCTCCGGATACAGGGAAGGTCACCCATAAGGAAGCGTTGGTAAAAAAGAAAATTGTTCTTCCCAAAATTGATCAGCCAGTAGCAGGTTCTTTAGATAAAGCAGCTATAGTCCCCGCAGATACTAAGGCTGTAGTCAGGGAACCAAAAAAGCATGAGGTTGTTAAACCACTTAAACCCGTAAAAACTATTGAAGAGCCCACTGTTAAATTAGAAGCGCCTTTAAAAATTTCTGAGCCAGAACCAAAAAAAGATGAAAGCATTAAAGCCAAAGCGCCAGTACTGCTTGAAAATAAAGATCCGGTTACCATAATTAAGGCTTCAAAGATAATAACCACCATTTTCCTCTTAATATTTGGCTGGTTTTTATTGCATTACATAGGCCGGATACTCGACATCTTATCTGAGCGCTGGCCCCGGTATCGCTTGTCGATTAAAGGCATAATTCCCATTGTCCGAATCTTAGGTTGGACCAGCTTATTGACCTTTATCATAATAGCCGTCTTCAGACCACCAATACAATCTGTAATAGCATTCACCGCTTCAGCTGGCATTGCAATAGGTTTTGCCTCCCAGGATATTCTTAAAAACATCTTCGGCGGGATAGTAATCCTTTTTGACAAGCCCTTTAAAGTAGGCGACAAAATTAAAATAGATGAACATTATGGTGAAGTGGTAAATATCGGCCTGCGAACAGTACGTATTTGCACGGCTGATGATAGCCAGGTAGCCATTCCTAACATGGAAATTGTAAGTAAATCCGTTTCCAATTCAAACTCAGGAGAAACAGACTGTCAGGTAGTATCAGAATTCTATTTCCCGGAAACACTAAACGTAGACGAGGCCCATGTACTGGCAACCCGGTGTGCCTACCTCTCACGATATGTATACCTGAATAAACCAGTCTCCATCGTATTCCAAACAGAAATGCACGGTCCCCAGATTAAGATTAAAATGCGTCTCAAGGCCTATGTGTTTGATCATCGCTTCGAAGGCCCATTCCAAACAGATATGACAAAAACAGTGCTGAGGGAGTTTAGAAAGGCGGGGATTGGACAGGGGGAATAGTTATTAGCTGTCAGCTGTCAGCTGTTAGCTATCAGCTTGATAAAGGCTTCGCATATTTAAAATCGTATCAAGAAATGAGTCATTAGCTATTAGCTGTTAGCTATCAGCTTGATTTTGGCTACGCATTTAAAAAAAGAACTTTGGAGCTTTAAGTGCTGTTTTGCTTAAAAATGCATACGTCACATCAAAGTGAAGCACTGAAGTAAGCTGATAGCTAATCGCTGACAGCTATTTTGAGGTACTCACCCTGCTTGGAACAAGCTTACTTCGGCACATGAATCTGATACCTACCGTTGCTACTTTCGTCCTGGCGGAATTCAGTTCGTCCTCATTGCGAGGGGCCTGAACTTCACAGAGTGAGCGAAAGAAGAAATAAAAAAAACATTTGGATCTGGCTAGGAATTGGCTGAAATTAGCGAAAAATACTTGGGTTATGAGAAAGTGAGTCGATTATCTGTGGAAATAGGGTGGTTAAAGCAGGCGATATCCTGTCTTCAGGAGCTATCAAATTGCATCTGCCTTTTTCAGAATGTTTAGTGCTATCAAAAGCAATTTTTTCAACCTTTTCAATGTTTTAACCCAATACTCCAACACTCCAGTACTCTATTCTACCCACAGATTCTGCTGAGGAGCCATATTTAAAGCTGCTGCATGGGTAGTTGGGATGTATGTATATGATTATAAGGTGATGTATAGATATAAAGCGGAAATATTGGGTTTTAGTACCCCAACTTATGTACTTCACCCCTTTACCCTAGGAACTTGTGGTTTCTAAACTTTTAACTTGAAATTAATTATAAATGAATGTTCGTGGGTTATTAGCCTGGCTGTGAATATAGGATAAATTTTTAGATAAAAACGAGTGCATGGAAAAACAAAACACAGCGCTTCCTGTGTGCATCACCCCATTCGCGGTTTTTAGGAAACAAGCCATAATTGATGTTTTTTGGTCAAAATCAACGATTCTATTGTGCTAACTGGTGTGGGAATATGTTCTATAATAAATGCACAACGGGTCCCTTGTAAAAGTGATATATTATGCTCAGAATAATTTAACAGTTGTTCGACGATACATACGCCGGACAGCGCACCATAAAAACTCTTGAAAGGAGATAAAAATGAAACTGTCGATAACAAACATAGCAAAAATGTTTCTGAACGTTGTTCTTTGCCGGGGCAGCGAAACTTATGAACAATGCTGCGGTAGTGAAACTTGTGATAGATAATCAGGCATTCTTACAAAGGCAACACCAGCTGAGTTGTCAAAAAACTTAAGTAAACCGGTTTACAAAAGTCCTACAGCTAACCAATGTCACCGCCAGGTGGCCGCGTTTAAAAAAAAATTACAATGAGATGAATATGAAATCGATAGCTATAGTAGGGTTTTAGTATAATTTAGAGAATGAAATATTCCCAAGCGAAACGGAGAAGTAACTGATTTAGGATTGCTTGTTTGGGAACTAAATATTATATGTAATTATGAATAAATTAAAGATGGTTTTGTTTAATAAAATGATCTTTAAATAGGATGATTTTAGTGATAATTCATAATATGTATTAATAAAAGGGGTATTAGTAGTTTATTAGTGTGTTATACTTAAGAAAGAGGATGTAGAGTGCTATAACAAAAGTACACAAAAGTGTTTGCCAAATATATTATAAATTTGGATATTTATAGAATCACAATAAGATTTATTTTATATTGTGATAAATTTGTTAGTTCTGATCACAATGAAAAGGAGAGTAAATTATGAAAACACTTAAAATTTTAAAAATAGGGCTGTTTCTGGTTGTTTTGACATGCTTAATGCATTGTGGAGATGATGATGAAGAATCACCTACCGGGGCAGCGGCTACGACCACCTCATGTGATATGTCTTTAACTATGCTGGGGCAAACAAGTCACACCTGTATGGAAGGCGCACCAGTAACAACAGCGGTTTGCACCCAAATGAATGATCAAATGGCCGCCTTAGGTGGAACAGCTACTTTTGGTTCTGGATGTGCTGCCGGTGCTACGTTAACATGCGAAGCAGATGGAGTAACAACCCATCATTATGATGTTCCTGCAACCGAAACTTGTGCGACAATTGAAGCTGAAGAGTAACTAGTGTATTCAGCTTTATAGATTGTCGAATTTGAATAGAATATTCCCGGCATCAGTAAACTTCAGATTTTGATGTTTTACTGATGCTTTTATTTTTCTAAAAATTAGAACCAAACAGTTGTTCATTGGCTGCATACCAAATTGAGGTCTGTTTACAGTACTGCCGGTTTATGAGGCATCGCCATTTTTCAACTAATTATCAGTATTATTAATCACAAAAAAGAAGAGGGAAGCCGTTATGAATAAATATTTTATTATACCGCTTGTATTGTTGTCCATAGTTGCGAACAGTGCTATTGCGCAATCAGGTTTTGGCGAAACGGGAAGCGTTTGGATGGGCGGAGGCTTTAGTTTCAGCAGTAGTGGGGAAAATGTTGATGATAGACAAAATCTTATGGCAATAGGTCCTGTCTTGAGGTTCTTTCCGGCTGATCGTATATTTGTCGGTCCCCGCCTCAATTGGACCCGTGCATCTGACGACAATTCAAGCTCAAATCGGTTTGGTCTTGGTGGCGACATTGGGTTTGGCACCCCAAGTGGAAATGGCGCGTTTGTGTATATGAGATCCGGAATACAACTCGATATGTATAGCAGTAAATATGACAGTGATTATTATAACAATAGTAGTTCAGATCAGGGATATACGATTCCTGTGGCGGCTGGTGTTATTATTCCTATCCGTGGGATATTAGCGGTGCAAATTGAACCGGGATTTCAAGTAAAATTTTTAGATGGAGAGAGTATGAATGTTGTCTCATTGTCTCTGGGTTTTGCCGGTCTTGGAGACTTCTCCGTAATAAGCTGTATGAGTAATATGGTTAATTATTATTTGTAATAGGTACATTAGTGTCCGGTTAAAATACATGTACTTTGACATAAGTAATGATAATTGAATGGTTTATTGTAAAACAACTTCTTTTGCGATAATTTTTTTATCAACCACGAAAAGCACGAAAAATTCTTTGTTTTCGTGAACTTTCGTGCTTTTCATGGTTGAATTCTTTTTTTACCGGACAGTGGTGTAATAGGTATTGACCGAGATAATGATAGACTTTTCAAAAATAGTTTGCCATTTGAAGTGAAGCCCCCTGATAACGTCTTCCACTTCTCTTTACAACTTTATCATCTTCCACCCAGACATGGAATATCTCCCAATCCTGACCGTACATATATACACCCCAGGGGGGAGGGAACTGGTGTTTAGGTGATAATTATACTTACCTGCTTGATAACTTCTGTTCTCCTGTAAAACAATTTTGTTACTGGAAATATTATAGACTGCAACGTGGACTTTACTCATATCCTGTTCACCGTGTGGTACATGAATAGGTATGCTTGTTGATGTCGTAATTGGGTTGGGATGGTTTTGAAATCTATATTATATTTTTAGTCAAATAGTATAATATGGAAACCTGTATTATGCTTTTGGGAGATGACGATAGCATTGAAAAACTATAGTCAGTTTATATATGCTCCTCGAAATAATATTAATGTCTTTCGAAGAACATATAGTTAAGCTGACGGCTAATAGCTAATAGCTACTAGCTCTTTCCCCTTAGTCTTTCTTAAAATATATCGACTTGGTCGGTCCCCAGCCAGTGCGGACACCACTTTCTCTTAGTACCAAACGGTAATGATAAAAGCCGGATTGATTTACGTCGGTATCGGAATAACTACTGGAAGAATAAGTGACATAATCCAAAAGTTGGTAGCTATTGATATCATCCGGTGCCCCTGTACTTCTCCATACCTCAAGGCTGTCACCATAATTAATTGAATTAAAACTGAGGGTGACATAACTGCTATATGAGGTTATTGTCTGAATAATGGTTTTAGGATCAGAGTTAGTGAATTCAATACGGGTTGGGTTAGAGCGTCGAATTACCATTGATCCTTCCACTGTCCTTTCTACCCAATAGTAATAAGTACCAACTACCGGGGTATCAACCATTGTAGTTTTGCTATCGTTATAGGTTATTTTTTGAATTAAAACAGAGTCTTTTCGATCAGATTTCGGACTGCGGTAAAGGTAATATGCATATCCTGAACTCCTGCTCAAACTCCCGGTCTGGACATAGGTGCCACGATTATAAATGGTATATGAATAGGTGTCATAAGTGACTTCGTTCGTCCACTTGCTGGTTGACTTTTTCCATTTGCCATATTCACTTACCGACATATCGTTCAATATGGCTTTTACCCGGTATTGCCAATAGCCGGTATCCGGGGGGATGTCAGAGTATGAGGTATAAGAATAATTACTATTAGTTGAAATCGTATCCACCAGAGTAAAATTGGCTGTGTCCTTAGCCCGCTCAAGGATAAAGGCTATTGCATTGGTGTAGTTGCTGATACGAACAGACATACTGGAATAGTTGTTTGAGATTGATTCAACTAATGGTCCCCAGGGTTTGGCACGAAATTCAATTTCTTTAGGAATTGAACGCGGGCTTATTTTATCAGAACTACTTTTTGCGATGACCCAATAATAATAAGTACCTGCTTCTGAAGGTATATCCGTATATTGAGAGGTATAACCATTACTGGAATCAATCAGAACAGCCCCTTCTGGAGCGTATTGAGTGTTTCTGTATAAGAAATAAGTAGCACTGCTCGTTCTATCTAAAATACTAATAATGATTTCTGTTCCCTGGTCATTTAAGGAGAGTTGGGGTAAATATTCCCAAACATCATCAATACCCTCATCATCAAAAGTGATATTTTCCCATTCGGTGGGCGCTAACCATTTTTCGCTTACTGCGTCCATGCCTGTTGCACGGTAGTACACCGTAACACCTTTGTAAGTGTTCGTATCATAACTTGAACTAACGCTGGAATTGTTACTGGTTAAAGTTACAGTGTCGAAGGGAGTCACTTCTCCGGCATCACCGACTTTTCTTTCAAAGAGTATTTGAGAAAGGAAAAAATCATTATCAATACTTCCACTCACTCTAATACCACTTGAATAGTTATTTACGGATATACCATTGATACCAACGCCTTCGGGTTTACCTGTGTATTGTACCTTTAATGGAACTGAACGGGTGCTGGTAAGGCCGTTATCCCGTTTTGCTATACACCAATAATAGTATAGGCCACTATCCGAAGGAGTATCAATAAAGACAGTGGTATTGGATGTTTTTCTATCGAGGGAGTCTATCAATGTACCGGCATCAGCCGCACTGGTAGTTCCGCGGTAAAGGTAATACATAACATCATTATAAGAGGAACTTGTATTTGTTACATACAACTCAACTTTTAATCCAACTTCACGTTCTAACAGTTGTGGGATATATTTCCAGTACTTATTTTCAATTTCAACGGAGTCCCAGGGAGTTGGTTTTAGCCAGGCTTCAGAAATGGCGTCTAAACCTTTAACCCGGTAATAAATCATTGCATTTTCACTCAATAAAGAGGTATCGGTGTAAGCTATCTGGTTATCACCGCTTATGCTGGAAATTAATATGGAATCAATATCCCTGGCCTCGCCGTTTATACCGTTTTTCCGTTCAATTACAAGTAATTTCACCAAAACGTCAGGAGAAAGAGTGAGGTAGAGTCTCCCCATACTGGTTGTCTGACTGAGCTCTGCATTCAGATGCCCCAATAGACTGTCCTGCTTTTCGTATACATAGACAAAACTATCGGGAGGCTGACTTAATGAGTCCCGATGAAAACCATAATGAACTTTGTAAGTATAGGTACCATTCTCATCAAGACTGTCTATCAATTGGTAAAAATAGTTACTGCTGGTGCTTCCACCTTCATAGAGAGGTGGTAATAAAAGTGAATCATTACGAAAAATCCAAATATTTAATTCATCGTCTTTTTGCTTGGTTTGTACGGTAATTGCAACTTTACTTCCTACTGCTATATAATCTGTTTCTGGTGAACGGGGAAGACGTTGGCCTGAACTGATGGGCAGTGAAGAAGCTCCATCAGTATCGCTTGAATCATCAGGGGTATTGACGGCAGTGTTGGAGGTGTCAGTAGCACCGGTAGTATCTTGTTGTTCTGCAGTATCTTCTGTTTTTTCAGAATTATCCAACACACACTGGGTGAATAAAACAGAAAAAACAAGTAGTACAAATAATTTAATGATAACCTTCATTTTAATCCTCCTAAATCTTATTACAGGTTAAATATTATATAA
>JADFYW010000152.1 GCA_015232855.1 Fibrobacteria bacterium | reverse complement strand
CTCTCTCCTCTCTCCTCTCTCCTCTCTCCTCTCCCCTCTCTCCTCTCTCCTCTCCCTTCTCTCCTCTCCCTTCTCTCCTCTCCCTTCTCTCCTCTCCCTTCTCTCCTCTCCCCCATTCCTATCTCAATTCTTTTTCTATAGATTTTGGATTTTAGAGGGGAGAAAAGAGAGGAGAGAGGAGAGAGGGGAGGGGTGAGAAGGGAGAAGGGAGAGAGGAGAGAGGAGAGAGGTGAAAAAAGAGATGGGAGGGGAGAAGAGAGAGAAGAGAGAGGGGAGGAGAGAACAAACTTTATTGAAGTAGTGAATGTATATACGGCTCTATTTTTTCCCAGGCTTTTTCCACACTCAAAATCCGCAAACTATCATCTGCGGCAAATTTTAATTTTGGGTTTGATGTTACTTTCGATTTTGGTCCATTAGGAGCCGATGTCCGATTTATTTCTCTAATGATGAGATGCCCCCGGGAAGACTCTGTTGTACGCGATACTTTCGTTGACAAGTAATAAGGGCCTGTTCGCTCTTCATCAGAAGGTCCAAAAAATACTATGCATTGTTTCCCCATGGCTACCGCCATATGCATAATGCCAGAATCATTTCCCAGAAAAAAGCAACCTCTGGAAATGACGGTACCCAATTCATTCAGGTTTTTAGTCGGCATTTCTATGAGTGCCTCCCGGGCATTGAGAGTAATACTATCCCGTAGCGGTTTCTCTTCCGGGCCGCCCACGAGGATACACTTCACATTAAACCGGGAATAGATAAGATTGATCAATGCAGCGTATTTTTCAGCAGGAAGCCTTTTTTTGAGCATCCCGCGCTCTGCGCTTGATCCCGGATGACAAATAAAAAAAGTCTCATGGGGTATTTTTATTTTATCGTCTATTTTTAGCGGAAAACTCAAACCAAAAAAAGAAGGAGCTGGTCTGTTTAGAATGGTCGCAAGGAATTCCATATTTTGTTCGGTATCATGACTCCCAACAACCGCAGGAATGGAAAAATGCTGAATAACTGAGGGAACAGGGGTGTGAGGATAATGAAACCCAAAACGCATTTTAGCAGCAATAAAGCGCTGGAAAACACAAAATTTCCAATGCCCGGTAGGGAAAAGAGAAATAGAATAGTCAAAATGTAATTGCCGGAGTTTTAATAAAATTTTGAAGCCATTCTTTACCGTATCACTATCAGGGTCCCAGAAATGCACAGAATCAAACCAGCCACTTTCTTCAGCCATTTGTTTAATGCCCGGTTTTAATGCCAGAATATGAACTTCTCCTTGATTATAGGAATTTCGTAAATGACGAAAGGCTGGACTCGCCATAATGAAATTACCTAAGCCTATTGGGCAAAAAACGAGGACTTTTCCGCCTTTTTTATCGGTATCAATTGTTTTCATTAATAAAATGCTCAAAACACAAAGAGAAAAAGTTCTGGACCGGAAATGAAGTTCCCATCTCTTGCCAAAATAAAGAAATTTTATTGGTTTTAAGCCATAAAACGATACTTTTTCTTACTTTTTTAAAAAAGAATTAATGGCCAATAGCCTAAAATATATTTTTTATTTATAATAGAGAGTAAACAGGGCTACCCTACAGGAGATATTATGCGATTTGGAACAATACTTTTTTTGTCCTTTACCATTCTTTACAGTTTAAGTTTTTCTGCGGTTTGCGATGCAAAATATTTTGCTCAAAAGCTTGAACTGATAACCCTTACCGGCAGTGACGCTTCCAGCCTGGAGATTTCTTCAGTTGAAACATTAAAACCTGCTTTCAATGACATCCCGGTAATTGATACGACCACCATCAATTACCAAATTCCAATTGAATTTACTTCCGCCTGTAATGCTTTCGAAGAGCATCCTATTAAGTATCTCAAACGGGGCCGTCTCGAGACAGAATTTTCTGAAATTGACTCTACGGTCTGGGGAAAGTTCATTCCTTCCCTCGGACTTGCAGGCACTCCTGCAGCACCCTGGTTTATCATTAAAAGAGATTCTGCACAATTAACCAATGCTTCAGAATATTTTAAATATACCAAGCTCACCGACAGTACCAGGACAATCACAGGAGTTTACTGTGCTGGTCAACGTACTGATACCGTAAAAAATGAATTTGGCACAATACTAGGAAGAAAAAACAGCAGCCTTCCCTGGGACCCATACATTGATACTACAATTGCCATGGCTCATATCAGGGAATCATTTAAAGATCAAAAAGACCCCTATGATGTCCGCACTTTTAATATTCAAATTGTAATGGTGTATTATGATACCGCTGGAGCAATCACCGGTATCCATGACGAAAAACAGAAGTCAATTGAATCTATAAGTTTTATGCAAAGAGGCGCTTCTGTTGTTATTACCCTACCTCAATCGGTATCACCCACAGCGCATCTTAAAATTTTCAGCTTGTCCGGCAAGCTCATGAAATCAATTTCCACCACAAACGGACGTTTTGTATGGGATGGTACATCCACTCACCGCAGCAATGTCTCACATGGAATTTATTTCTTTGAAGCAGGAAGTATGAACGGTAAATTCTACTATTCTCCTGACAATAAATAAGCTTTTCCTCTCTGTGTTCGATTTGCCTTCGAGGCCTTTTGTGAGTATATAAGCATATATGCTAAGGACAATTTTCAACTATCTTGAACCCCTCTATAGGCCCCCTTCCGAGGGAAACAGTCTTATTTTTCAGGTATCCCTGGGCTGCCCAAATAACACCTGCCATTTTTGCAAGATGTATAAGGCCAGAAAATATCATATCAGGCCCCTTAAAGAAATCAAGGATGAAATCAGTTACGCAGGCACGCATTTTAGCGACACCAGGCGAGTGTTCTTAGCCGATGGTGACGTGATGGCTATGCCCTATGATATGCTTTGTGAAATATTGGAATGTCTAAACAAGAAGTTTCCTCAACTGACCAGAGTAGGTGTTTATGCAAACGGCTCTTCCCTGTTAAGAAAAAGTAACCATGAACTGAAACAGCTCAAGGAACTTAAGCTGGGTATTTGTTATATGGGTCTTGAAAGCGGCAGCCAGGCTATTCTTGATGATATGAATAAAAAAGAGAGCGTTAGCGACATGATAGCTGCAGCTGAGCGGGTAAACAATATCGGGATTAAACTGTCGGTGATGATTTTACTCGGGCTTGGAGGTAAACCACAAACACATCTGCATGCCAGGGCAACAACTGAGGCACTTAACCAGATGCAGCCGACCTTCCTATCCGCTTTAACCGTTACACCTGAACCAAAAACCAGACTTTTTTCCCGGGTAGAAAAAGGTGAGTTCGACATACTCACCACTTCTGAAAGCATGAGCGAATTAAAGGAAATTATTTCTGGCCTTTCTCTTTCAGCCACCGTATTCCGGAGTAACCACGTTTCTAACCGATTTCCTCTGGCAGGCAGGTTTCCCCGGGATAAACAACATCTGTTGGATGAAATCGATTATATTCTCAAGGCTATTCAGTCTTTGGGGATTTCATAACGTCAATCATTTCGTTTAAAATAGCTTTGTCATGGCACTCGGCGAAGGCCTCTGTCTGTATCTGCCAGACTTTGTCTGCATCATCAGAACGTAAGGCACTCATGCTGTAAGAGCCTTTGTAAGCCATACTGAGAATATTCCTGATACCCTCGTTATAAGCAGCATAGGTAGCTTCAGCAACACTAAGCTCGTTATTTTTTTGAATAGAAAAATTTTTAACCATTACCAGAGGTTCTTTCTCAAACTTCTTACAGACCATTAAAAGCTTTTTACTTGCTTCCCGGTAGTGCTTGGAAATATTAGCCAGTTTTTCTCCCTGTGCCCAGTAGGGTTTAACCCCGAGTTCATCGACAGTAGGCAACTCAGCAATCTCTTCACACATATTAATACTACTCTCATCATTATCCAACTTAAAACAGACCGCATTGGTTTTACCCTTGGTATGCACCAGGCCGGTCATTTCTGCAAGAAATTCATATATTGAAGAAATACGGAATTCCGTAACACTTTTTGTTAAACTGTTCGGCATAAGATGATTGGTTTTCCTGCGAAAAAGTTTATGGCAGGCCTCACAACGGCAGCACCAGTTTTCGTCTCCCTCGTCTGAATAGAAATGGGGATTATCCCACAAGATTGAATCAGCTTCAGTTGAGCATACCTCTTCTACCCAACTGCGCATATATTCATGAAAATCCTTGTTGTTAATACAAGAAGCTACCATTGAGTGGTCATGGTTATTGACTTGTGCCCAGGAAGGGTTACGCCCGGCAAGCTCAGAGAAAGCCTCACCGTCAAAAACCCGGCCTATCCCGCATGGAGATACATAAATTTCAAGACCACAAGCATGAGTTATATCAATAATCTCCCGCATGGTTTCTTTGTAATACAAAAAGTCTTCTTCAGAATAGGGAAGTAAGATATAGGTATACCCCCGGCTGACCAGAAACTCCAAATCATGCTGGATCCGGTCTGGATCCCGTACACCGATATATGCAACACCAATTTTCATAAGACAATCAAATATTATAGAACTTTTTTTATTAAATTAACACTATTAACTATGCTGAATATCGTCTTATTTCAACCGGAAATCCCACAAAACACGGGTACTATCGCCCGATTATGTGTGTGTAATGATTTATATTTGCACCTTATTCATCCCATTGGCTTCTCTCTTGCCCAAAAACAGCTTTTAAGAGCAGGAATGGACTATTGGGAACAGGTTAAGCTTTACGAACACCGCTCCTGGGAGTACTTTCTGGATTCGGTACCTGACAAAGATTTATTATTCTTTTTATCCTCAAAAAGCTCAAAAAACTATTGGGAAGCCCGTTTTCCTAAAAATGCGTATCTGGTTTTCGGGTCTGAGACCCATGGTCTGCCCCAGTCACTACATCAAGAGTATGGGGATAAATTCTACACCCTCCCCATGTACGGAAACTACCAAAGGTGTTTGAATTTAAGCAACAGTGTATCTATAGCTGCGTATGAAGCCTTGCGACAATACAACCATTAAGTTCCAGATAATGAGCCGAGTCGGCGCCGTATGCGAACCAGGTCTTCAGGTACATCAACAGAAAGCGAAGATGTATCTGTAAAAAAAGCACGAACGGTGTTTAACGTCAAATCCCTCAACAATTCATGAGACTCTTCCCGCTCCCTTTCTGAAGATGGCAGCTTCCCATATTTTGCTAAAAATGATTTTGAGTAGCCATATATACCCATCTGTATGCCTAATTTAAAATCCGAGGGCATGACAAAGTCTTTTTCAAACCTGCGCCTGAAACCCACAACCTGACTTTGCCTATTCACCAGGGTTTTCATGCGGTTCGGATTATTCATGGCTTTTTGCTTGTCTTCAGGATTATACAACAAAACACAAACATCATCTAAATACTTCTTGAAATTCTGGTAAAAATCAATAAGTGATGCAACAGGAAAGATGGGCTCATCACCCTGTAAATTAATTATGTGACTGCTTTTAATCAGTTCGAGATTATGAGCTATCCGTTCGGTGCCATTGGCAGCAGGACTAGTCATATATACATCATAGTGATTCCGTGAAACTATTTTTGCTATGTCTTCAGAGTCTGTTAAACAAACAATTTCATCAAAACACGAGGCTTTTCGCGCCTGTCCCAGAGTATGCAGGATAACCGGTTTGCCATCCAGGGCCTCAAGCAATTTACCCGGATATCTCGTAGAAGCATAGCGGGCCGGAACCACACAAGCAACGGTGATAGGCACTTTATTTTACTGTTTTGGGAATGGAAAAATGACCTTCATTAACTGCGGGTGCATTTTTAAAGGTATCAGTCGAGGAAATCCCCGGGTGAGAAACGTCTTTTCTGAGTGGACGTATTGAGTCATCCACCCGCATCATAGGCTCCACTTCAGACAAATCAAGTTCATTGAGTTTTGACATAGAGTCGATAATCTTATTCAAATCACCCTTAAATTCAGCACATTCTTCACTTGAAAGATCCAACCTGGCCAACTTTGCTATTTTCTGGAGTTGTTCATCAGATACCGGCATACCTTGCTCCTGTTTTAATCCAATACGGTAAGTTTAGCAAATTTCGGAATCATTTTCTTTGGGTTTCCGTCCTGGAAACGGATTACCAGTCTGGCTGACTCGCCAAACCCCTCTGTTTTTAAAATAGTTCCCATTCCAAACAATTTATGCTGCACGTGTTGCCCCTGAAAAAAAGCCGGGCCCTCACATTCTTCTTCATAATTGGGAATATACTGATCCTCCACCGGTTCATAATGGCGACCCGTTTTAGGCGCAGTAACCCGAGCCATCCCTGTTTCACGGGTGAGAAAATGTGGCTCAATTTCATTTATAAATCGAGATGGGTCAGCAAATACCGCATTTCCCCAGGTACGGCGGCTGGTAGCGAATGAAAGAACTAATTTTTTTTCGGCCCGGGTAACTGCCACATAAAAAAGCCGGCGTTCCTCTTCAATGTCTGCGTTATCTGCGTCACGTATGAGGGGAAAAAGACCATCTTCCAGACCCGTAAGAAATACCCTTGAAAACTCCAGGCCCTTGGCGCTATGAACCGTCATAAGGGTAACTGAACTCTGTCGTACTTTTACCTCGTCTTCTTGTGTATAAAGAGAAATCTCCTGTAAAAATTCTGCGAGGCCTTTGCCAGGATTCCGGTTTTCAAAGTCCGCTGCTGCAGCCACAAATTCTGCCACATTTTCAAGCCGGTCACGGTCATCTTCGATACCTGACTCCTTTAAAAAGGCATGATACCCGGAGAGTTCAATTACCGCGTCCACCTTTTCGGCCAGAGAAGATTCTTGTTGGACTGCAGCTTCCAGCGCCCGGTAAATTTTAAGAAATGACGCAATTTTCTTTTCGGCTGCAGTACCGTTATAGGCATTTTCAACGGTGCAAAAAGCCTCAAAAAGAGTTGTGTTATTTTGGAGAGCCATATCCGTAAACATCTCTATGGTTTTATTGCCTATTCCCCTTCGGGGAGTATTGATAATACGGCCAAAACTCACACTATCTTTAGGATTTACCAACACATGCAGATACGCTAAAACATCCTTAACTTCTTTGCGATCATAAAACCGTATCCCCCCTAACACCATATAAGGGATATTATGCCGCCGGAGCTGGTCTTCAAGTACACGTGACTGGGCATTGGTCCGATAAAAAATTGCGGTTTCCCCGTTAGAAAAAGTATCATCATTTTTGAGTTGTCTAATTATTTTTTCAGCTTCCTGGTTTTCATTCTCATTCTCAAGCAACACAATTTTTTCGCCGTCATCATTTGCGGTCCAAATGGTTTTATTGTGCCGTTCACGATTATGTTTAATAACAGAAGAAGCCACTCCCAGAATATTTTTTGTAGAACGGTAATTTTGTTCCATCTTAACGGTGTTCAAATTACTGAAATAGTCACCAAAATTAAGGATATTGGTGACTTCAGCCCCGCGCCAGCCATAGATACTCTGATCATCATCTCCAACTACGGTAATATTGTTATGGGGCCCAAGGAGTAATTGAATAAGCTGGAACTGAGCTTTATTTGTATCTTGAAACTCATCTATCAGCACATAACGGACACTATTTTTAAACCGCTCCCGCACCTCCTCCTGTTGCTTCAAAAGACTTATAGTCAGAAAAATAAGATCATCAAAGTCCATGGCATTGTTTGCCTTTAACCCCTTTTGATACTGACTGTAATATTTTGCAATACGCAGGTCATAGCCTCCGCTCGCCATTGCTGCAGCACCGTCAAAACTGATATAATTATTTTTAAAATTACTTATGTTGTAAATAACAGACTCCGGCTTAATTTTCTCATCACCTGCCTGCTTTAATATCTTTTTTACTAATCGTTTCTGGTCGTCCCGGTCATAAATGGTAAAAGAACTGGTATAGCCCAAATGTTCAGCATACATGCGGAGTATCCGGGCACAAACCGAGTGAAAAGTACCAAGCCAGGGGAAACTACACGGGGTCTCCAAAATTTTGGCCACCCGTGTTTTCATTTCTCTGGCGGCTTTATTCGTGAACGTTACTGCCAGCACCTGATGCGGGGCCACGCCTCTATTTCTAACAAGTGATGCCAACTTATAGGTAAGCACACGGGTCTTACCACTGCCCGCACCTGCTAAAAGAAGTTGTGGGCCATCATAGCCAAGTACCGCCTGATATTGTACATCATTAAGTTGGCTGCGCAAATAGTCTATATCAAAATTCATATTATATCTCTGTTTACCAATCCACCCTGTTTAAGGGTTAAATGCCTGTAGGGAAGGGTGTCAATAAGTTCTTTATTGTGAGTTGCCATACAAATGGTCGTACCACTTGCATTAATATCCTGGAAAATACGGATAATTTCCCAGGCCGTATTATTATCAAGGTTTCCGGTGGGTTCATCCGCCAGAATAATAAAGGGCTCATTAGCCAAAGCCCGGGCTATGGAGACCCGTTGTTGCTCCCCGCCTGAGAGTTGGTGGGGAAAGTCAAGGGCTTTATGGGCTATGCCCGTTGACGCAAGCACTTCATAGACCCTTTTTTTTAATTTTAAATTTGGCATACCCGCAACCCGGAGTGCAAAAGCCACATTTTCAAATATATTTCTATCAGGTAGCAGTTTAAAATCCTGGAAAACAATACCGAGTTTCCGCCTGAGTAACTGAATTTTAGACAGGGGAGTATTTCCTGAGCGATAGGTAAGATCTTTGTTAAAAGAAATAAGTACTTCTCCGGTATCGGGCCTTTCATCCATATATATCAATTTCAAGATTGTAGTTTTACCCGCACCACTGGGGCCTGTGAGAAAAATAAATTCCCCAGAGTTAATGATGAAATGCACATCATTCAATGCCTTCCAGTTTTTTTCATAAACCTTGGTTACATGGTTAAAAGCAATAATCATAGGACCCTTTTCCCTTTAGAGCTATCACCTGTTTGAGGCTCAAATATATCATTATCCCGGGAGTCTTGCAGACCAAACCACACCTCTGTAGTATGAACTGTTTTATTACTTTCTAAGTACAAAATGAACCCTTTCGGAGTACTCTCCGGCCTGGTCAAAGGTGAAATCATTGAAACAGCCATCCATGATGAAACCGGTTTTATTAATAAGCTCCTGCATTTCGCTTAACAAGTAAATACGCTGCAGATGATATTCTTCTTGTCTGATGTACCTGCCGTCGGCTTGCTTCATAAAATATATGAAATTATTGTGCTGGATCCTCTTTTTTTCATCATACCAGCTTTGCCTGGTAACCGCACAATCCTCTCGTTCTTCATAATCGACTGTATCATAAAAAAATTGTATAGAATTCTGTTCCATGGTAATATCAAAAATAAACACACCACCGTGGTTTAATATCCTGTGAACTTCCCCCAGACAGTGCAGTGCCTCGTCTTCTGTAAGCGCATAATTAAAGGCATCATATACTAAAAGACAAAGATCAAAGCACAACGTTTGAAAAGGTATGATACACATATTAGTAGCTACTTTATGATGTTTTTGCCCATTGCCAGCATGTAAAAGCATCTTAAGCGAAATGTCTGACAGAACCACAAGGTCACTTGGGGTATACAACCCGGTTTTCAGAAAAGGACACGTACCCGCTCCAAGCTCAAGAATAGAGTGAGGGTAAAAACTAAAACGGTCAAAAATTTTCTTTATATAATCGGCCCAATACTGATAATCAACATGCTCCATTATCCAGTCATAGTAAGGAGCAATAATACTGTAGGAAGAAGTATCAGTCATTAACCGCTGACAAATCCTGAATGTGAACCTTTTTCCTCCAGCCCTTCAGAAATTCCGCAAGTTTTTCACTCATGATATAGTTTTTAGCTATCATGCTAATCTGGTTCCAGTCATCTTTTAGAGTAAGTTTTCTTTCTGCAAGCTGTTTATCCAGCCTAAAAAGATGATATTTTCCATTGAGCAGTATAGGATGGGTAATATCAGACTCAGGAAGTGTATCTACAATAGCCTTGTATTCGGGAAGTAGTGCTGCCTCAGTAAACCAACCCAGATCACCTCCATTCTCTTTTGTTTTTTTGTCTTCAGAAAACATTGATGCAATTTTGTGAAAATTGGTATCTCTTAGTGCCACAACCCGTAAAGAATCAAGAAATGAAATGGTACGGATTGTATCTTCTTCGGTAGGTATAATACGTATCAGAATATGGGAAACCTTAATCTCCACATCCCGCTTTGCAGTCACCTTAATTACATGAAATCCAAATTTTGACCGGACTGGGCGCCGGCTGATTTCACCAACACTCAGACGAAAAGCGGCCTTTTCAAATGAGGGATCCAGTAGACCTTTTTTAATAAAACCAAGATCACCACCGTTCTCGCCGCTTGGGTCATCAGAGAGTTTCTCTGCCAGATGTTTAAAGGCAACGCCTTTATTTATAAGGGTAATAATAGAATCACAGGTTTTAAAGGATTTCTTCACCAGATTGCGATTGGCATTCACACTCAACTCAAAATGGGACATCTTGTAGTTGTTTTTAAGTACGGGAAGACTATCCTTGTATATATCAAAAAACTCTTGTACTTCCAGGTGTGAAGGTTCCGTTTGACCAAGGTATTTCTCCTGCAATTTTTGTTTTAAAATTTGCTCACGAAATTGGACCTTTATTTTTTCTTTAAACTCCTGTACACTCATACCATTGGTTTGCTTTAACACGGTAGCAAACCGGTTTTCACCTCCATTTTCCTGCATGAGGCGCTCAAGATGCATAGAGGCTCTGGAATCAATTTCTTCGGGCATTACTTGTAGGGCCGTATCCTGTTGAGCAATAGCATAGAGAATTTTATCATCAATTAATTTGTCCAGAATCTGACGTTTCCTGGCCGCTTCAGTTAGTTGGCTGAACCCCGCCTGGTCTTTATACATTTGCTCGAACTCTTCAATATCGGATTGCAGAATTATCTCATTATCCACAACAGCCACAATTTTATCAAATGGTTCACCATAAACGGTATGTACAACCAGCATAAAACTGGAAAGAAATAAAAATTGCTTTAAGAAAATCATTATTGGACCTCGTCCCCTGTTAAATCGTCTTGAACCGGCTGTTTGTAATCTTGTGAACCAGGT
>JADFYW010000151.1 GCA_015232855.1 Fibrobacteria bacterium | reverse complement strand
TCTCAAAAGGCTCATTGAGCATTTTGTTTCCCATGAAAAGGGTTTTGTGGCTGTAGCCAACAAGTGTGAAGAGAACATCACCGTAGAGATGTATCCCTTATCAAAAGGCTGGACCGCCTTTGCCCGGTACAGCAAAAACGGACGGGAAGAACGGGTAGACAGACTCTACCCCGAAGAATATACCGAATTTGCAGAACGGGCAGTTTTAGCCCTCCTTAAAGATGTACATATCAGCAAAACCATTAACCGAAACAATGTACTGAAAAACGACTCTAAAGAGTCTGTTCAACAAATAAAAGGTAAGAATCAGTATCTCTTTGGTGGAGCCATGGATATCCGCTTAGGAAATTTCAATGGCGTAAGTGACAACCAGGGTGTGAGTAAGCAGCTCCGTTGGTTTCATCCCATTGTAGTCTATGGCGGCTACCGGGGCCGTTACGAAAACTGGGGGTTAGAGGCCCTTGCCCATTTAGGGACAAGCACCAGTAACCGGGCAACAGGGGTGGACAACCAGGAAGGTCACGTTGATTATCAACTGGATGTGGGAATGAGTCTGCATTTTTTAAACTATCTGAACCCAAGGGGCCTGAGTTCCTTTTATTTTGGTGGTGGTAGTACCCTGGGTATCTACTCCTTCTCCGTTATCAAACCCACATCTTATACTGACAAGAGTCATCTCATGTCCGGCGGCATGGACCTTGACGGTGTATTGGGATGGGAATTTATGCGAGCGAATTTTGTCCAGTTCTTTTTGCAATTCGAATTAAAACTCCCTGCCTACCAGATACAAAGCCAGAACAAATGGGGAGAAATAGACACCTGGATGCCAGGACTCGGCTATAAAATCGGAGTATTATTTTAATGAAGCAATGGTTTGCCTTTTGGCTGTGCCTTCTCTTGTTATCAGGTTATCCGATTCTCGCGGCCAACATCTGTCTTGACATAGATAATGAACCTGATGTCAGATTTAAAAATTTGGAAAAGCTGGTCCGAACCGAGATGCAGATGTTCCCCGCCTATAGAGTGGACAGTGCGAATTGCCAGAGTGAATTAAAAGTTGACCTTTTCACCCTGGCAGGGGCCTATAACCTGACCGTGCAAATATCAGGGCAGGTACCTCTTCGTTACAGCTTTACAAACGGAGATGAGCTGGGCGGCATATTGAGAAAAGCAATCGCACTGGTTTTAGACAATGACCCGGTAAGATTGCGAAAAGACATAACCCATTACTCAAAAGCCTCCCTCGCCGTTCACAATCTGCGGGTAAGAGGAAACAATTTGTTTCGGATTGAATTATTTCAACAGCTCACGCTGGTGGGAGATGAGCTTTCATCTTTACCCGGCATGGCCTTTAGTTTTACCCGCAGCGCCGACCACTGGCAGGTATACGGCAAAGGAAACGTCGCAGCCCAATTTGACCGGGTGGCTTATACAAAAGCCTCAGTTAACTTTAGTCTGGGAGCGGACGTTGGTGTGGGCTATGAATTGAACAATAAAAATGTAAATACGCCTTATGCCAGCCTGGGAGCGGGAATACAACACCTCTCCTTTGAGGGGTATACTTCAGGGAATGAAAGGAAAGGGGACCTCAGAAAAACAGGGCCGGTACTTTATTGCAGAACAGGCTATCGTTTCTTCCGCATTACCAATTTTGATTTTGATATCTTTGTGGCCAGCTACATCCCTCTCTTTCTCTCTCAAAACGAAGAGACGCCACTATTTAGGGATGATGGTAAGTACACACCCTCGTTTCAGTTTGGTATAGGGGTTGGGTTGTAGTAACCCCTGATATTTTTTCAATACAACCGGTTACCAAAATCCCTGGCGCAAGCGTCTAAGTTTATAATAACAGGCTGGAATACTTTTTCAGTGTGTGTTATGAGATACTTCAGAACTGCATACACAGTGCTGGAGTTGTCATTCTAGATAATCAAAAATAATGGTTACCAATTAATACAGTGTAAACGTCGAACAGTAAACAAATCAAAAGAATGCTAAATATGCTATCCAATAACTAAAGGAAAAAAATGAAAAAATCATGGCTTCACACATTCGCATTAACCCTTTTGCTAATCACGCAATCAATAATGGCAATAACCTATAATGATATAGTAAAGCTTCCATATATAGGTGGCAGCATGTTGTATAATCAAAATGACCTTTCAAAAAGCCAGTTACAGGTAAATAATGATTATGCAGTTCGATTGAGTCTGTTGAAAACGGAACAGGTGCCAATTGAAGAACTGAATGCACTTTCTCAAGAGGAAAAGCAGGAATTATATGATGACGGTTTAACCCATGTAGAACTCTTTGAGGAAGACGAAAACTCTATTGAATATGGAATAATTACCATTAATTCTATCAATTCATTTAACATAGGTTTTACTTGTAAAATGTATAATTCCAATGGTGATCTTCTAGAAAACCACACTTATACTATAATGGTTGATCAACAAGCAGATTTGAATTATGATGGGTACCCAGACATTGAATATAAAGCCTCCATAAATCAATATTATTCTTATGAAACCGGTAAACTCTATTTGCGGTTCGTATCATCAAATGAAAACTTACATACAGCGATGTTTTCCTATGCCCCCGATCTACAGGCTAATTTGCAAGATTTTGGGTTATTAGGGTTTAACCCAGATGGTAATGCCATTTACCGCCCAGCTATAGAAGAAAATGATGGTGGTTTTGGAGTTTTAACAAAAGTAACCACTAATCAAGAATCTTTTGATTTTAAACCTGGTGACATCATATTTGACTATGAGGAAGGAAAATATATTCAGATGACAGGTTCAAACAATACTGGTGCGTTGCCAAAGCTCAGTGACGGGGGAATAACATTAGAAGAACTTGAGCTTTTTTTTGGAACAGTTTCTTTCCACACAGGTTACTCGGTTCCGCCGGAAGATGATAATGATAATTATATAGGAAATATGGCCAATACAGAAGAACAGTTTAGCAACAAAGTATCTGAATACGAAGAAAAATTAGATGATGGTAGACTTATATTAGGTCCTATCCCAATACCAAAAGCAGTAGAAAATGTTGATGGTGGAGTATTTAGTTTTGGCTTAAGGGATGGAAAAATTTCTATTGGAATTGGGGCCTCCTTTAAAATACTATGGTCCAAAATTGGAATAAAAAATTCAATTTCGTTTGGAGCGATGATACAAGGAGATATGTTCGCATCTGTAATGGAAAACGTTACGCTGGAGGATGATGAAGTTATTTTTAAAGACTATACTGGCCCACTTTATTCCAGTGGTCATACAATACCTAAAAGAAAATTAACCTTATATACAGCTGGATTATTTCCCGAAAAAGTGTTTTTTGTAGGTCCGATACCACTTACAATAGGAATTAATCAAGAGGCTGGCGCAGAAATGAGTGTTGTACTTGACAAAAGGTCTAGGGTTGGAGCAAAATTTGTAGCCTATGCAGATTTCGAATCGAAAACTCGTTTGACATTGCGAGATGGGATGAGTTTTAAGAAATCTTTTTCAGCTTCTTTCGACTTCTTCCCATACTATGTTTTTGATAAAAATGTATCATTGGCACTTAATTTTACGCCATACTATAAAATTACGCCATACATAACGTTGGCAAAAGTTGTGGCAGCACTCAATATAAACCAATACATTAAATTACCAAATATTTGGCAAGTTAGCGCTTCCACGGATGATATTAATATCCACTACAATTTGGATTTAGAATTTGTAACTGAGCTAGAAGTGATTTTGGGTTACAAATTTAAATTACCATTTAAAACCATAGATTTATCCAAAGGGATTTCATTTGAAGTTTTCAATTACCCAATACCACTTAGTGAGTTTGATTTAACAATCCCAATAAATGCAACCACACAAAGCGTAGAAGGTTCTGTATTAACTAACAATGACATCATTTTAATCCAACAAAAACTTATAACACTACCACTAAAAATCAGTGGTTCATCAATAGCAATTATCGATCAAGTATCAAACTATACATTAAAAAATCAACTAATAGAAGAGCTCTATTCACATAAAAGAGGCATTGTAAGGGATAATCCAGATGAAAATTTTGAGGAATTTTCCATCTATATGCAAACATCTAATTATGGAGATGCGTATACACGACCATGGGATAATGTATTTAGCCATACTTTTGACCAAGTTGGAAAATACACCTTATGGGCAAAGACTTGCTTTTTGCTAGACTATGGTTTAGACTGTGAATGCGCTTCAATGGATATTAATGTTATTAAATTCCCCATAGTTCCAACAATACTAACACCATTATTGTTATAACTCAATAGACATACTGACCACCTATTAATACAGTAAAAACGTCTAACAGTAAACAAATCAAAACAATACAGAATAAGGTAATAAAACAACACTAAAACGGATCAAGCTATCAATGTATGGAACAATAAAATAATTGGAAATTCACCATTTTCAACACTGCAGCGCCACAAAACAATTAAACAGAAAAGATAAAAATTAATTTCGTCACAACATATCGAGTAAAGGAAGTAATATGTATAAAGCATCTATAATCTCTGTATTTATTTTACAAATAGTAATATATGGTGAATGGCCAACGCCCAATTCAAACAACCTAATCAGGCCGATTTTATTTGTTCACGGTATTAATTCTGATATGGGAGGATGGGGGGCGATATTTCCTGATAATGCTTCTTCTGCAGATCATATTAATGGAAATGTAAAATCGTATAAAGAAGAAGGAGCGGCCTTTAAATTCGCTGACTATTATCAATTACAAACAGGCTCTTATAATGAAATAAATCATAATGGCCTAGAATTCTATAATTCAACTAATTTGAATGGCGAATTGGCACCGTTCTTAACAACAGATCCTAGATTGAACAATAGGAACCAGACAAATCTATTGTATCTCAGACTTGAACAAGTACTTAATGAATATTTTGGTGATACATGGTTACAAGACAATACATTAAAAGTTGATTTAGTAGCTCATAGCCAGGGGGGATTAGTGATTCGCGCTATGATTGAGTACTATAGGGATTATAATAACAACAATCCTGTTAATCATATAAATAGTATTATTACTGTGGATTCACCGCATTTAGGATCTGCCTTAGCAGATGACAACTCCGATTATGATGAAATTGAAATTATTAGGGAAATAGTTTTAGATAATTATTCTGATGGAAATTTTAATAATTACACTGGGGTCAAAGATGCACTAGATAATTTCACCTATGGAGACGATGTATTAGGTTCACAAACAAGTTTTTTACAATGGCTTAATCAAAGAGGGTTTCCTCAATCAAACGGGTATTACATACCAATGACAACAATGTATGGTATTTCAACTAATATTGGCAACAAACTAGCTGATTATGGACTGCTTGTTGCTGCGGATGCATGTCAAGGTGTTAAAGACGCAATTAATGCGGAAATTGATTTAGGATGTGGAGATTTTGACTGGTATAATCCTTTCGATGGCGACTTTTGGTGTAATGTTGGCGACGGATACGTAAATTTATGGAAAGACATAGAAATCGCTTTTACAGATATCGATGAATCTGCATACAATACATGTGTTGCAGAATCAGGCATAAGTTTATCTCTATTCTTAGCGGGGTTGACCACAATAAATGAACCATGGGCAAATAAGGGAGATTTCATTGTTCAAAAAGAAAGCCAGATAGGAGAAGGAGTTTTCGACGAAGAAAAACACCCATTTAAAAAACAACAAATTATTGCCGGACCCGATTATGAAGAAATTGTACCCCATATGGACTTAATTGGTTTCCCCGGTGCTGCAACTTACGGGTACCAAATCATTTCTGCTTTAGAAAATGTTGCAGAACCAAAGAAAGCACCTTTCTTAGAAATTGTGCCAACAATTATATCACCGTTACTTTTAATTTAGAAAGGTGGTTATTCTAAATATTTTTTTCTTCTTCAAAAAAGAAGAAACATATTATTGCCCCACACCTTGGCCCTTATTCCTGATGCTTTATCTGGATCTTCAACCATAAAACTCATAAGCAATTTATGCATTTTGGTGCGGCGTAGAATATTAACAACAGATACCTTAAGTTAATATTCTTGTTTGGAAAGACATTCAAGCATTTTGGCTACTCTACTTCCTATAGTTTTATGAAGTAAGGCGACCGTTGATTCATTGTGGATTTTGGTCTGCACCTGTGCTTCATCAAGCGCATTTAAAACACTATGACACATTTCTCCCATTCGCTCTCGTATCATTGGCCAACCCAGACCTGTTGCCTTTGCCATCGTCTTCCAATCACCAATAGTGTATGCATTTACTGATTTACAATTCCCAATTTTCATCGCAAGATTTTTTGTAAGATTCGGCCAGGCAAGCGTAGAAACAAGATCATAATATGGAGATAGCCGCCGTTCATTTCCAATGTATAATAATGAGTAATTCTTACCGTGAGCATCGGCATTACCGATCAGCACATTGAAGATCAGACCACTGATGAAATGGGGAATATCAAGAACAGGTGTAGTCGACCAGTCCCGAAGTAGCGAAATACAGTCGCTAAGTGTTGGGCCTCCCTCTGACTGGTACTTTCGTTCCGGTGGAAACCCCAACGCTTGACAAAAGTCTTCTTGGTGGATACGGCTCGTATTGCCAGCTTCGTCAGTTGCCCGGTCATATCTTTGGATGAGAACACATGGCCTCTCTCCTACCAGACGATATTCGATATTGGGGGCATTCAAGCCAACAGCCCGAGCAAGAGTCATGCAGAAAATTTCGTTGATGGCCAGTCCTGGGAATCGATCTGGCTCCGGTTTTAAAATGTGAGTACTTGGAGTATCGCCAAGCGGGAGCCCTATTCTGTTATTATGAACGATTACAGGCAACTTATCTTGTGCACCAGCAAGTGATAATCGTAGCCCAGCCGTACCAACCATCAAAGGACGGCTGGGTAACTCAGCTATAAGATTTTGTAGCTCTTGTTCGGTCAATTCTCGATACTGAGTCTTGTTCATATCAGCCGGAGCAACATCGTCAGAAAGTAAGCTTACAGCACCAGCACACTCGCCTCCTATTCGCTCTAACATTCCAAAGTCATTAGTGTTACTTATACCCAGGATCTCAGCTATCTTTTTTCGTGGTTCCTCTTCAGGTAATATGCCAGCAAAGAAAGGCCTGGCCTTTTTTCCCAAGAACACCTGGTTTTGAAGAGGCAATGAACGAGAGATAGGTATGGCACGAGGGTTTTCAAGCCACGCCTGATCGTACGAGAACTGTAGCAAACCACTATCGTTTTGTTCGAGAACCCCCACTCTCTCTGCGTTTAGGTAAACAATCAAATGACTCATATTTTATTGCCCAACGACTTCAACACCAGAGTTGGTAATCTGGCATTTTAGCCCCAAAGCTTGGAGCACCTGTAGGATCTTTCCAATTTGGCAGGTAGGCTTCCCTTTTTCAAGCTCAATAATGAAACGTAATCCCGTACCACAGGTCATCGCTAGATCTTTTTGGGTAACCTTTAATTGTTTACGTCTTGCCTGAATAGCAACGCCAAGTTGCTCTGTATTTTTAATTGCCATATTCCCGATCGGGAATATAATAAGCAAAGATACCTCTAACAAGAAAATTATTCCCGAACAGTAACATTTTGGATAATACAAGCGTTTAAAGGATAAATATTCCCGATCAGGAACATTTAAGCATTGTTAAGCTGTATAATCTTCACAAGTGCATTAATGGATTGTAGTTCAAAATCGGTTGATGTTTTACATCTTGGACTTGATATTAGTATTTATAATTACATAGATAAATTTGGAAAACCAAAAATATTGAACATCACGGTTAAAGTTCCTATTATTTGGAAATAAAGGTAAATTAGTGGATTTATCTTTAGAAATAATGATTCTAATTAAGTTTTTTATGAAAATAACTAAAGACACCCAAAACTAGATCAGAAAATGCAACGTAGTATTTCCCCTTCTCAAGTGAACCTCCCCGAAAAACTGGACTCGAAATAATTGATTAAATTATTAAAAAAGGAGTTCATATGAGAAGTGTTCGAACATACACCAAAGAGTTTAAAAGGCAAGCATTAGGGCTTATGTGACCCAGTTCCGCAAGCATCCTCTTGAAGTAAACTTAAGTGAAATAAAAACTTATATCTACAAACTCACGAAAAGTAACAAATATGAAGCTGCTACAATAAACCTTCATATTTCCGGGATTAAATATTTTTATAACCATGTGCTTAATACGGATGAGAAGAACGGGGCCTTAATAAAATTAAAATTACCCGAAAAATTGTTTGAAGTACTCTCTGTAGAAGAGATGAGGCTGATACTAAGCCAAGAACAGGATCTCAGAAATCGCTTACTTATTAAATGTGGATACGCATTTGGTTTACGGGTGAACCGTGCGGTGAATCTAAAGTTATCGGATTTTGATTTCCAACGCAAGCTCCTCTACATACAAGGAGACAAGGGCAAGAAAGACCGATACATAATGATGTCTGAAGATTTTAACCAGGAGTTAAAAAATTATTTGGCACAAAACTCATTTATTGAAGATGAAGATTACCTTTTTCCAAGTAAAATGGGTGGTGTAACGATAACGCCACGCCATGCAAATAAGATTTTGCACATTGCAGTAAATAGAGTAGGAATCAAAAAGAACATTTCTTATCACTCATTACGCCGAACTTTTGCCACGCACCTTCACGAGGCTGGATATTCGTTAAGAGATATACAGGTCGTTATGGGTCATTCAACTAGTAAAACAACAGAGAAGTATACCAAAGTTTCTTCAAAACACATTTCTGGTATTACGAGTCCTTTGGATGCTCTCTACAAGAGTGATGGAAAAAAATAAAAAAGAGGTTACTAAATTATTTACATAGACCGTCTAATATTAAAATCGAAACCAAGTAAAAAACTTGGAAAAAAAAGTTTAAAATGAAACGAAACAAAAAACACACCTTAAACTAGCAAAAGGCCAAAAGTGCCGCCTACAGCTAGTTATCAAGTAAAAACTAGATCTTTGAACAAGATAACCTTATCAAAATACCCAAAAACTTTATCTGGTACATCTATTTGATTCCCTAAGATTAGTACTTTTTGTACAGGTAGATTATAGACAGATTGAAGCGCCGCTAGTTTTTTTTCAAAAGTACGGATAAGCTCCACCCCTTTTATACGCTCTACATATTTCATTTCACATACGGTTAAAACATTATCCGCCCGCTTAAAAAGTAAATCTACCTGGGCTTCATTTTTTCGAAACCAGGAACCAAATGAAAAACTTATACCTGAGAACTCCAGATATTTGGCAATTAGCTTTACATGCTTCCGACAAAGTCGTTCAAAGGCGTATCCTCGCCATTGATTATACACGGGCCCTGTGAGCTGTTCATATACCTTAATGGTATTTGTTTCTATGGCTGTTTTATTTGGAAAAATGAGGCGGAAATAAAAATGCAAAAACTCATCATATTGCCGTAAAAGTAAAGTCCGTCCGCCCACATGCTTATCAATGGGGTATACTTTTTCGATGAATTCCGCCATAGTAAGATCATTCAGTAAATTGGAGAATGTGCCGCCATTGCCGGTTTTTAACGATTTAACCAGAGCGTCTCTGGTTTGCGGGCCATGTAAAGCTAAAAACTTTACTATTTTTTCATATTGCTCGTTACTGGAAAAATGGCTTATGAACAAGCGATGATACTCTTTTGAGAAATATCCATTGGGCTCAAACGCCAGTGAACACAAATTCTGAGCCACTGATTTCTCTGGCTCAAATACTTTTAAATATTGCGGAACGCCTCCCACAGCCATATATATTTCTAATACCTCTTGCGCCAGACGCTTTCCATGAAAAAAGGCAGATGTTTCATTTAGCGAAAATGGTTTCAAATTTATTTCCGTATCTATTCTGCCATATAACGCTCTCGAACGAAGAACTTTTTTGACAATAAAAGAAGATATTGAACCACAGATTACAAACTTGCAATTTGAATGTTTTTGCAGATAGTTGTCCCAGGCCCACTTAAAAGTAGAGACCAACTGTGTTCGCATAGAAGCCATCCACTGAAACTCATCGAAAAAAATAATGTATTCACCCGTTCCAATCTCCTTATCCAATAAAAGCAAAGCTTCCTGCCAGGTCTTGATACTGTTTTGTTTTTGGATGACCGCCTCATTGCCAGTATGTTGATAGATGGTAAAAAGAAAATTGCGAATTTGTCTGCGCGTCGACCTCCCTTCCAGGCCCTCAAATTTCCAGCAAATTCTATCCTTATATGCTTCTTCAACCAATGCAGTTTTCCCTATCCTGCGGCGACCGTAAATAACAATTAATTCGGCTTGATCCCGCCAATTTTTGCGTTGAAGCAATGCAATTTCTTTCTCTCTTCCAATAAACATCGTTTTTACCTATTTCTTGAGGTCATTGCAGTTTTCGATTTACACAAGTAAGATCAATTTTCATTATTTTACCTGATGATATTACTCAAAATTAATTAATAATCAGCTTATAATGGGATTAAAATGAGCTTATAAGCTAATTAAATCAAATAATCAGCTTATAAGTGGTTTCAAATGGGCTTATAAGCTGATTATATTGTCGGTTTTATCTATAATTTGATTATACCGCAATTTATTCCACTTTGATAAGTTTAAGATGGACCTACCTTTAAAAAGGTAACTCGCCCTGCAAGTGACTACGTATTAATGGTTAAAGACCGTGAAATTAAGTTCTAGCGTAAAAAAAGACCGTAGAGTGATGCTGTTCAAAGATTTTTCAAAAGACATATTCGTGGATCCCTGGAAAAGAACCGGTTCCATAAATGGGTCCATGTTTGAAGAAGTCCTCTTTTGGGAGAGGCTGCCTAGGGAATTTCATTAAATAATCAAGTGAAAATAGGATTATTCGCTGATAATATTATTCGCCACTAAATTTGGATGAAATAATACTGAATTATCGCTTTCCGTAGTACTTTTTGTTTGCAGCACTTTTACAGTTTAATAATTTACTGTAAATATTACAAATTCATAATAATTAAATACATTGTTATAATCTTTATTCAAAGATAGTCCGTATTACGTTGATATGCCAGCCTAATATCTTCATAAACAAAAAGGGGTGTCTGGT
>JADFYW010000150.1 GCA_015232855.1 Fibrobacteria bacterium | reverse complement strand
TCTTACTATCCATTTTGTAATTTCCTGACTGGACAAGAGATTTTATTCTTTGTACCTGGAAGTCATGGTTATCATTTGCTGAATTTTCTCCGATTTTTGAATTCTGAAAAGACACCGCATTATTTGATAAAGAAACCTTATCTTTTTTAACCACATTATTATCACTCTTTGTCTGAAGCTCTTCCGGCACCTTGGCATTTTTATAAAACACCTGCTGTGCGATTTGTGATACTATGTTGGTTTCCATGTTTATTGTGCTCATAATTTAAGTCTCTTCCTATTACTTAGTATCGGTAACTTTCATATTACACTTTAACTTTTACTTCAACTTTAGACCATTTTTTGTATTTTTTGAAAAATACGGCAGATCAGATAATCAAAAGAACAATACGCCTATCCAAAGTATACAGGATAATCAGCTATTTTTTTACTTTTTTAAGTTTTTTGACATTTTTTAACCATAAGTATTGATAGCAACAAAAAAGCCAAAACAAACTCATCACAGGTCAGTATTTCGAAATCATAAATATACAGGATTAAGCATCTTTTCTCATTAATTATTAAGCCATGTATACATTCATCTGCAGACTCTTTCATTCACTTCACCGTTGGCCTAAAACCGTAGTTGGTATATCATTAATACTTACACTCATTTCTTTTTATTATGCACAGAATCTCGAAATCCGGTTTTCCCTGGCAGATGTATTACCAGAAAAATTTCAATCGGTCCAGGAACTTGAAAGAGTAAAAGAGAAATTTGGTGGACTGGGTAAACTTACTCTCGTTGTCTCATCTGAATCAGCTACCGAAAACAAAGCCGCTGTTAATCAACTGGTACACCTTCTCAGAAGTCATCCTGATATCAACATCCTTGATTATAAAAGAGAAACAGATTTCTTTGAAAAAAACAAACTTCTATACATCCGGCTCGAAGACCTGCAGGAAATTGAAAAACGTATAGAAGCAGGCTTCTGGGCAGCACGTAAAAACCATAACCCACTTCTGGTAGACCTTTTAGACGAAGAAGAAGAACAGGAGTTGAAAGAAGATGATGTATTCTTAAAGGATTTGGAAGAAAAATATGCTTCTGATCTGAGATCCTACCTCGGTTCCGAAGATGAAAAAGCCCTTATCATGCATATTTTCCCTCGATTTGATGTATCAGACGTTGAAAAATGCCGTGCGTTCTTTTCTGATATTCAGACCGCTATAAGACAGCTTACCAACTGGAATAAGGTGAATATTCTTTTTACCGGCGAGGTAATGGAAAGTATTCAAAATGAGGGACGGCTTTTGTCAGAAATCATGAGTTCGGGATGGCTTTCCTTTTTTATCATTCTTACCATTCTCGTTCTGTTTTTTTTTCGTGTACCTACCGGTTCTCTTTTAATCATACTCCCCCTGATCATGGGTATACTTTGGACCATGGCGCTTACTTATTTATTTATCGGTTATCTCAGTATGATAACACTTTCTCTTGGCATCATCCTGTTGGGCCTCGGCCTTGACGCAGCTCTGCACCTGCTGGCCAGGTACAGCGAAGAACGCCGAAAAAATTTAAGTGCAAAAATCGCTTTTGAAACCATTATTCTCGAAACCGGACCGGCAGTAACTACGGGAGCCCTCACCAGCGCAGCGGCATTCTTTGCAATTACTATTACTGATTTCAAAGGGTTTTCAGAGTTTGGCCTCATCGCCGGTATGGGTATGCTTTGTACTCTGATTGCAATTCTTTTGGTGTTTCCCTGTATACTTATCCTCGTTGAGCCCCTCAAACTGGTAACTGTCTTTGGCCCCCGTATTTATAATCATACCCAGTTTAGCCGCAAACCCTACAGGAGTAGGAAACTCCATTTTCTCGTCCTTATCCTCGTGACCATTATTCTTTGTTTCCGGGGAGTGCAATATGATTTTGAATATAATTTTGATAAACTCGGTTTTCCAAATACCAATGCAATCGCCGACAGTATTGTGCAGTCAACAGGAGATGCTATTAGTTCACCTACCGTGGTGCTCTGTCCCAACCAGAGTGAAGCGAGGCGAGTGGCACAACACATAAAAGAGTATAAATTAAAAGATACACTCTCCCCTACTATACATTCTGTTATGACCCTAAGTGATTTACTCCCAGAGAGACAAAAAGAAAAAATGAATGTCATCACAAAACTGAACCACATGATAACTCCAAAAATAATTAATAGTGCTGGCGAACGCCTAAAAGGCGATCTGCAAAAATTAAAAGACGCTCTGGATATCACTCCGGTCAATATTTCAGATTTACCAGAAAGCTTCCGAAAGAAATTCACCGGAAAAAACAGGTTACCCGGTAATTTCACTTTTATATTTCCTTCAGTTGACTTAAATGATGGGTTAAATTGTATGGCCTTTGCTGAAGATACCAGAGTTATTAACCCGGATTCAACCACAACTTATTATACCTCTGGCATTGCAGTTATTTACGCAGACCTGCTAACCATAATGATCCCCGACATCCTCAAGGCCCTGATGTTGGCTATGCTAACCGTTTTTATACTGGTACTCTTTCACACTCGTTCCTGTAGGGGCACCCTTGTTATCATTTTCCCGATTATCATCAGCATTATCTGGACGATGGGATTCATGAAACATATAAACATGAAAATAAGTTATTTTAACCTGGTGGTCCTCCCCAGTATGATAGGTATCGGCATAGACAACAGTGTCCATTTGTACCACCGCTATCTTGAAGAAGGAATAGGCTCCCTTCATTTTGTATTAAAAAGAACGGGGCGTCTGATATGTATAACTTCAGCAACGAGTGCTGCAGGTTTTTTTGGCCTGGCCTTTTCCAGTCATAGAGGCCTTTATGCCATGGGAATCACCGCTATTCTGGGTATAAGCCTTACCCTATTAGCATCATTACTGTTTGTACCACTTATTCTCAGCCATTTTGACGAAAAAAAGCATACGGAATCCTAACTCTTTGTCATCAAGGCCATTTTAACTTTTAGCTGAAAGCCCCCCGATTATGAAACCTTTTGCAAACCGAGTAAACAAGTTATCTGTTTCACAAACAGTTGCCATTGATACCAAAGCCAAAGCTCTTCTGGCTGCGGGTAAAGATATTATAAGTTTAGGAGCGGGAGAGCCTTCTGAATCAACACCTGATTTTATTTGTGATGCTGCCTATAGAGCTACCAAAGAAGGTAAAACCAAATATGCAGCGGCCGCTGGCATCCCGGAACTCAAAGAGGAAATCTGCAAAAAGTTTAAAAAAGATAATGTTCTCCGATACCACTTAGACAATATCACTATATCCTCAGGTGCAAAACATTGTATTTTCAACAGCTTGCTGGCTCTGATCAATCCTGGAGACGAAGTTATCATTCCTTCTCCTTATTGGGTCACCTATCCCGAACTCGTTACCTTCCTGGGGGGAGTACCAATTATTATCCCAGGGGACGTAAATACACAGTTCAAAATTTCAGCCAAACAGCTTGCATCGGTAATCACACCCAGGACAAAACTGTTCATTCTCAATTCTCCGTGTAACCCCACCGGGACCGTTTACAGCCATGACGAATTATCCGAACTGTCAGATGTTATCGTAAAGAATGATATCTATTGTCTTTCAGATGAAATCTACGAAAAAATTTTGTATGATAATCACAAACATCATTGTATAGCTTCCCTTAATGATGATATCAAAAAACGAAGTATCGTTGTAAACGGCGTGTCTAAAAGTTATGCTATGACCGGATGGCGAATAGGCTATACGGCTTGTGAAATATCTTTAGCAAAAGTTATCGGGAAAATCCAGAGTCAGTCAACACTCCACCCTGCAACACCTTCTCAATATGCCGCCCTCGCCGCTCTGAAATCAGGAAATGATTTTATTGGGACTATGACAGAGGGATTAAAACGAAATAGACAAACGGTAATACAATACCTTGAAGAAATTCCATCGATCAGTTTTACTGAACCCGCCGGCGCTTTTTATTTTTTCATTGATGTTTCTAAATTTTTAAAAGCTAACAATACTGGCATTTCCAATTCTACTGACTTATGTACCTACTTGTTAGATGACTTTTTACTTGCCACCGTACCGGGCTCAGCCTTTGGCCATGAGGGATTCATCCGAATATCATTTACCGCCCCTCCTGCAAAACTGGCAGAAGGCCTGCAACGACTCAAACAAGCCCTGAATCCATAAAATCTGATAACCAGGGATAGCCCTCTGGTTCGTCCAAAGTTAGAAATCCCCTTTTTTTCTGTTTTCGGTCAAGCAAATACTTTATATTCACCACAGATTTGTTCCTATGATTACCAAAACCACACAAAACACCATTACTCAGCCTGTAAGGGCTCAAAGAGGCTTGCAAATTCCCTCTCGTTTTGGCTGCTATGAGATTATCGAACATCTCGGTATGGGGGGGATGGGAGATGTTTACAAAGGTCGTCACACCGAAATGGAAAGACTTGTAGCACTTAAGATACTACCAAGTGCTCTTTCTTCAGTAGAATTCAGGGAACGATTTAATTCCGAGGCTCTGGCAATTTCACAGCTTCAGCACCACAACATTGTAACCATCTACGATTATGGCGAAATTATAAATCGCCGCTATATTGCTATGCAGTATATAGAAGGTGCTACTCTGGCTGAAATAATCAAAAAAGAGAAGAAATTAAGCTATGATCGGATCATAAACTTTAGTAAACAAGTCTGTCGTGGTCTTAAATACGCACACGAAAAAAATATCATTCATCGTGATGTCAAGGCCGGAAACATCATGGTAAACCAGAAAGACAGCGCTATTTTATCAGATTTTGGTCTGGCCCAGATACCAGGAGCCACTCGACTTACCAACACTGGCATGGCCATGGGTACTCCGGAATATATGGCACCTGAGCAATGTGAAGGAAAACCCATTGATGGCCAATGTGATATTTACGGCCTGGGAATAGTAATGTATGAAATGGTTACCGGATCGCCACCGTTTACCGGTGACAGCCCTCTTGCCATAGCTTATAAGCAGGTCCACGAGTCTCCGCCACTCATTTCAAAAATTCGGGATGATATCCCCCCCACTTTTGAGCTTATTATCGCTAAATGCCTCAAAAAAAAGAAAGCTGAACGATATAAAAACGCAATTGAGCTACTTTCTGATCTCGATTCTGTTGAAATCCAGACCCAGCATATCCAGACAAACGTAAGCCAGTTTTTTCACAGAGATACCCCCCTTGTCAATAAGCGTATTACCGACAGGCGCAATCAAGACAGAAGATTTCAAATTTCACCCCAATCCAGAAATTTTTATTTCATCATCATTGGGGTATTGGTTTTTCTTCTGGCAGGGCTTCTTTTTTTCCAAAATCTTTCTTCCCGAAATTCCGCTTCGGGCGTATCATCCTGGATGCAACCTCATAAAATTTCCATTGTTAATACCTCAGCCAATTCACCGTCATCAGAATCAATACAAAACGCTTTTGACCATTCAACACAAACGGCCTGGACTGTACAATTTTCTGAATACGCTTCACGCAAATTAATCTTGAAATTTAACCAGATTACCCTAATCAGTGGTGTCAGTTTTCAGCTTGACCCCAAAACCCTCGCATCATGGCCAGAAGGTATTCATCCTGTTGCGAAGGTAACGTTAATTAACCAGGGGCAAAAAGAAAGTTCTTTTTTCCTCATGAATCAGAGCCTTCCCCAGTTTTTTGAGATTAAAACATTTATGTCAAAAGAAGTGACCTTTATCATTTCTCATATTCCGACTTACAAAAATTCGACTAATGTCGAGCCTTCAGATATTTCCATAAAAGACATTCGCTTCCTCGGCCTCCCCTATTAGTCTTTATTTGCCACAAGACATTCTACCTTCAGAAGTTGTTATGCAATAGCTGATATTGCAGTTTTGTTGATATTTTAGTATTACTTGACTGTTATGCATGAAAATCACAAAGATTTTGGCGCCTATGGTGAAAAGAAAGCCAGGGAATATTTATTGGCCAGAGGATACTATCTTCGGGAAAAGAATTTCCGAATTCCCCATGGGGAAATTGACATTATTATGGAAGACCCGGATGGTGTCATTGTATTTGTAGAAGTCAAATCAGATCGTACGGGTAGTGCGGGGTTACCTGAATCATGGGTCACTCCAAAAAAAATCAGAAAAATTCAAAAAACAGCCATGGTCTATTGTGCAACCAATGGCCTTAACAATCATGACATGAGATTTGATGTAGTAAGTGTAATTGCAATCAACAACGACCTAAATATCACTCATATCAAAAACGCCTTTATTCCGGAAGCCAACAATTATTATTAAGCCCTCTTTTTATTATGATTAAAGTAGAAGTACATCCTGTTACACCCGAAAAACGTTTTATCACAAAAATTGCTAACGTCTTTTCCAGCGATGGTATCTTGATTTATCCCACAGACAGCGGATACTCTCTGGGCTGTAGTGCATTATCAAAAAAGGCTATCAAACATTTATATAAATTAAAAAAACCGGCAAAAAAGTATAATATGGCCCTGATGTTCCAACACTTCAGCCCAATTTCCGAATTTGCCCAGCTCGACAATTTCGCCTTTAAATACATGAAACCTCTGGTTCCGGGCCCCTATACATTTATTTTACCTCCTACCAACTGGGGGCGAAAAATGCTGGAGGTAAAAAGACTGGAAATGGGAATACGCTTTCCTGACCATCCGTTGTTATCAGCCTTATACACCGAATTTCCAGATCCTATTCTTACCACATCAGCTCATTTAAACCCCGATGATGTATTTGTTGAGCCAGATGAAATTGAAAGAATTTATTCCAGTAATGTTGATATGATAGTTGACTGTGGTCCCATACCCCAGAAGCCGACTACGGTCATCAGCCTTATTAACGGAACACCTGAACTAATCAGGCAAGGCACGGGGACGTTTCAAAAATAAACACAACCGGTAAAATGGATGCCTGAGTTTTTACACATCCCCTTTCTCTTTCGAGCACTCATATCACTTGGCGTTATTCTCCTGGTGAATAAATATTCCAAAAAATTATCACTTTCTGTTTTAGCGGGTACGGTTGTTCTGGCATTCTGGACCGGGCAAAACATATCCGGTTTTTTTCAAATTAGCTGGAACCGTCTCAGCTCAACCAGTGCGCTTTGCCTCCTTGTAATCATGTTTCAAATTATGAGCTTAAGCAACCAAATGTCCATCACAAAAGTAATGAAAGACCTGGTTGATGATATTCTTTCACGCACATCCCAACGTCTGTCTATGGCATTACTTCCAGCAATTATTGGTTTACTTCCCATGCCCGGAGGAGCCATGTTTTCCGCACCTTTAGTTAATGATTGTGACAGAGACAAACAACTATCACCAGAATTAAAAACAGAGATCAATTACTGGTTCCGCCATATATGGGAGTATTTCTGGCCGCTCTATCCGGGAGTTATCATGGCAATTGAAATTTCAGGACTAAGTCCACTCCAATTTATCACCATCCAGTTTCCCTTATGCCTTAGTGCTATTCTGGGCGGATATCTGTTTATTCTACGGAAAGTTAAAATTCCTGCGCCCGAAAAGTCCAAAACCCATTATTCCCCCGTACATCTGGTTAAACTCCTGCTACCGGTGATCATCATCATTTTCACCTTCATCGCTGTTCAATTGATAGCGCCCGGGCTTTCCCAAAACAAGTATATCCCCATTATGATCGGAATATTTTTCGCTCAAATAACCCTGCAATTCCAGAGGCCACTCAATATACAAGCATGGAAAAAGGTCCTTATTTCAAAAACATCCCTTGATATGATGCTTATAGTGGCCTTTGTCCTCATGTATGGATCATTTATCAGCGCAAATCTACCTGACGGCTCAAACCTGGTTTCCCAGATGCGTTCAGAATTAAATAATTGGGGCATTCCCATTTTTTTAATTCTGGTGATTATTCCTTTTATCAGCGGACTGACAACAGGCATCGCTCTTGCTTTTGTCGGCGCCAGTATGCCAATAGCTATCAGCCTGATTGGCCCGACACCCTCCCATCAAGTACTTTTAGCTACGGTAGTTCTCGCATTTGGCTCAGGCTATACCGGTATGATTCTGTCTCCGGTTCATGTTTGCCTGGTTGTTACCAATCGGTATTATAATACCAGCATGACAAAAAGTCTTGTGCGCCTTCTAAAACCCGCCTTAGTCGTATTCGGAACAACGGTTATGCTCCATTTTCTTATTAAACTCGTCTGAAAAGAAATTTTTTAGCTCTCCAAGAACTCACCATTAACAGTCTCTTGTGTAAAAGAGTTTTTTTCAACCTTTTCAATGTTTTAACCCAATACTCCAACACTCCAGTACTCCATTCTACCCACAGATTCTGCTTAGAAACCATATTTTAATTAATATTCAATATCCTTTGCGGAACCTCTGCGTCCTTTGCGCAAGCAACACGAATTTGTGAATGTAGCCGAAAGCATGAAGCCGGAAAGGCTACCTTTGCGTTGAATTTATTTATACATGAATACTACTCAAAGTTTCTTTTTTACCCATTCGGTAAGCTCGGTAACTGCTGCAACCGATGTATCAAATGCACTCTTTTCTTTCTCATCAAGTTCCACTTCGAGAATACGTTCCACACCACCCGCTCCCAGTACAACAGGCACTCCGCAGTAGAGACCATCTACCCCATACTCACCATTCAACATGGCAGCACAGGTAACCACACTCTTTTGATCTTTGAGAAAAGCTTCTGCCATCTTGATAGCTGATAAACCCGGAGCATAAAATGCAGACCCTGTTTTTAACAGACCAACAATTTCTCCACCTGATTTTGCGGTACGGGAGGCTATTTGCTCAAGTGTTTCCAAAGGAACCAGTTGGGTAGCGGGAACTCCTCCAATAGTTGCATAACGAATGAGAGGAGCCATAGTATCACCATGTCCACCCATTACCAGACAAGTTACATCAGCAGGATTCACACCCGCTTCCATAGCAATGAGACTCGCAAAACGAGAAGAATCAAGCACCCCTGCCATGCCTACTACTTTATAAGGAGGAAACCCGGTAACCTGACACATGGCATATACCATTGCATCCAAAGGATTGGTCACAACAATAACAAAAGCATTTGGGGCTTTTTCTTTAATATTTTCACCAACTGTTTTGATAATGCCAAAATTAACTTCAAGGAGATCATCCCGGCTCATTCCTGGCTTACGGGGCAGACCCGCAGTTACAATTACTACATCAGCACCTTCAAGTGCAGCATAATCATTTGATCCGGTAAGCGAAACTGATGAACCGAGTATAGCGGTACCATGGGCAATATCCAAACTTTTGCCCTGGGGTATCCCTTCAACAATATCAATAGTTACAACATCACCCAATTCTTTCTGGGTTGCTAAAAGGGCCATGGTCCCGCCAATTTGCCCGGCACCTACTAATGCGATTTTTTTCCTGCTCATGAATTCTCCTTATATTTTTTTATCCATATATAATAAAATTACCTGCTGCTGGTAATAAGACATGAGAACTGCACAACTTTGATTAAAACTGATATGGAGAATCATTCTTGTCTCAAATAAATTCTAAATCCTAAATTCTAAACAACCGAAAGTTCTTGAATCAGGTACACACCGAGCTTCACAGAAATTACAATAAGAGTGTAAATATTAAAACAAAATAATTAAACACTCCATTTTGCTCTGTATAACCATGTATTAAAAGGGTATATCTTAAAACAAGTGTTTAATGTTTTATCTTTTTTAAAATTACTACCTGTTAGGATTTAGGATTTAAACTATCTGTATTTTTGATATTTCAAAAAATGGCCGAAATTTAAATAAGGAAAAGCAAAAAGAAAAAGGCCCGGAGGATCCGTTTAAAAACCCGTCAGCACATGGTTCCGAATATGGTTATTCTCCAGAGCCTGTTTGATCCGGGAATCAGTATACCGGGACAAATCAAGGTTGTTCACTTCATCATCATTTAACATTCGACCTTCTTTGTCCGTCAATATAGACACTACCGGTCTGGTAAAATGGCTACCATTGGAATCAACAACTTTTCCTATTTCTCCTGATTCCAGTTGGACCAGAGAACCAATGGGAAAGAGAGACATATAACGAATAAAGTCCCTGACTTTATTGTTGTTAAGATGCCCTTTGTTTGTCATACGAAGAATAGTTTCCATGGCCTTATAGGGCATTGAGGCCGTGCGATAGGACCGCTGACTGGAAAGAGCCTCATACACATCTGAAACACTGATAATCTGGGCATAACTATGGATAAGATTGCCTTTACGCTTCCTGGGGTACCCATTTCCACTTTCCCGCTCATGGTGCTGGTAAACGGAGACAATGAGATGTTCGGGGATCCCCCTGATATGCTCAAGCACCCGACAGCCAATAATAGGATGTTTGCGCACTTCATATAATTCATGCTCGGACAATTTACCTGTTTTAAAACGAATATTTTTGGGAATAAACATCATTCCTACATCCGCCAACAAACCAGACACACCCACATCCATCACCTGGGACTCAGAATAACCAAATGAAGTTGCAATATTTAAAGACATCAAACACACATTAAGCGCATGACTATAAAGATAATCTTCCCGGGCAGAGGCTTGTCGCCATGATGATAAATTGAGTAAAAAAGCCTTATCAGTCAGCAAGGTCTGGAAAAAAAACTCAACCAATCGTTTTATTTGCTGATAATCAAGATTTGCGCCACTTTCTATGCGCTTATATAATTGCTCTGTTTCATGAAGAGCTTCTTTATAGCTTGAATAAACAGTTGATTTGTAACTGGCATTGCGATCCCAATGAGAAATTTGGGTAAGTGTACTTTCCAGAGGATTCCCAATAGGCTCTGCTTTTGCGATGGTATCTGGCAAATTACTTTCTATTCCGATTATTTCGGATTGTAAGAGCAGTTTTTTATACCCCTCTTTTCCCTCCTTAAATTTTCGGTAATAATCTCTTGGGGATTTTATTTTTTTTAAAGAAGAAGGCTCATCCTGCTTTATGGACTCGGGAACATCTTCATGCAATACCTTATCATCAAGCTTATAATCAAGATACTGCTCGACCTCTTCTAAAAAACTTTTTATTTCATGTTCCACAATTCAACTCCCTGGGAGGGGATATTAAGCTATCTATGCTTATATATACAAAAATTCATTAACTTAACCTTTCCTTCCATATATTTTATTAATAATGGAGGGATATTTTCACTATCTTT
>JADFYW010000014.1 GCA_015232855.1 Fibrobacteria bacterium | reverse complement strand
CAGGCCGTTATTTTTTTATAAAAAAAATTTTCTTGAATGGTATATCTTTTAGCCAAAAATTCTGGATTTGATGTATTTGCTTTGGCTACAAACAGAGCGGTTACCATTATTATAATAAAGGGGAGGATTTTCACGGAAAAATAAGTTGGTGGAACATTTTTAAAAAAGTGATTTTCCTTTTTTCATTAACTTTTTTTGCCGCCTTATATCCTCCATATATATTTGATACATGAAAAATGGCACCAATACTAAGAAAGAACATACCTCTCTTAACACCATCATAATTAAAATAATATGCAGAAATAGCATAACATCCGCTCACGAGAGCCAAACTGTACAGACTCGTCCCCCAGTCTCCTGCGTACAGGTAACCAATACCGGGGACAATGGAATATACAGCGGACAGACCAGGGCTTTTGAAACCCATTTGCACAAGCGTCTGAATATCTGAAATTGTTTTAGCAGATGTAGAAAGTAGTGTATCTGATTGTGCTAGTAGATTTGAGGCAGCCCGCGGATTATTTTCGAGATAGTGTATTGCAATTTTATATGCGGTTTCTTCTTCTGAAGAGAATAATGCGGGTTGGTTTAAAAGTGCACTTATGCTGTCTAAACGGCCTTGTAGATGGAAATCAAGTAAAAAACTTTCCATGTAGAAACTGCGGTATTGGTTTTCTAATGCTAAATGGGGATGAAATAGTTTCCGTAATTGATAGAACCTACCGGTATGGTAATATGCTTTTCCTATTATGAGATCCAAAGACGGCGCTGGTGTGCAATCAGGATTTTCTTTTTTTAGCAGCGTCGTTTTAAATAAAACGGTTTCAAAGTCTCTGTTATCTAAAAGCGAATGAAGAAAGCGAACATCACTGTCATTAACACACTCACTGAGAGCCGTGTTGATAAAGACAAAGAGAAAGATGACAAAAATAGGGTATTTCATTCCTCAGGAAAATCCAGCAGTTTGTTTTTTTCGATGGATTTTTGATAATGTTGGTGTGCTTGTGGGTTGCAGCGCAATAACCGGTCACCTGTTGATAAAATCCCAAAAAAGAACCCCCTGGTTCTCATAACTTTCCGGGCATAACCGGAACAGGAAGGGTGAAACTGGCAGGTAGGCCCGTCTAAGGGTGACAAACCTTTTTGATAGCTTTGAAGCAGTGATTTCGCAAAAATATATAAGGGATCCTCTGATGAAAAATTACCTCCGGAAGGCTCCTGGATAGAGTAAGAAAATGGTTCACCGGAAAAACTGCCTATCCAAAATACCAATAGCAATAAAGAGAAAATGCTACATTTTTGACGCGAAATCATTGTGTTCCTTTAGAATTTTCGCAATGATGTCTTTCAAACGTGTGGTGATTTTTGATCCTGATGCATTAACTGCTCCATCAATAGGGGATACAAAAAAACAGAAACCCGAAGACGACCCCAATGCACCGGTTGTATATACCAGGTTACCGGTTTGTGCTTCCCACACTGTCACTTCAACATCACTACTGTAGACTGTTTTAGTACTGGTAGTCATTCCTCCATGGGCATTGTAGTTGGTGGTGGTTTGAGTTTCACCTTTTAATTTGGGGTTGGATAAAATGATAAAAAAATCAATGTCGCCGTTTGGGTCAAGTTTGGAGAGCTTTGTACTTATTTCCATACTTTGCCGCCTCTGGACATGCTGCACCTGGTTTGACTTAGTAATAGGAATTTGTGAGAGTCCCGCCGAAGAAGCCATTCTGCTTGCTTTTTCATAAACAGAAACAATGGAAACATTGTTTTCTTCTAAGTCATCTTTAGAAAAAGCCTTAAAATTATGTTTGGGAAATCTGGTGGTAAGGTTTTTGGTTAATTTATTGGCCCAGTTTTGTTCGATCTTTTCAAGTGGAATGGGTTTGGGTTTACTCAGCATACACCCCCCCTGGGGTGGTTGATGGTCAATGTTGGTGACCGGTAAAATCCCAAAAGTTTTAGCTTCAATTTTTTTGCCTTCATAGTCTGAAGAGATATGTCTGGTGTATTGCATACCACAGTTGCACAAAAAGAACAATAATGATAAAAGAAGAACTATTTTTTTCATGGAAAATCCTGTTTTTATTTTCTGGAAAAATTAAATAATATTAACTAAAATGGTAATTTATTTTTGAAAATAGTAAATTTTAACTCGAAATTATGCTGAAATTTTGTTTTCCATATTTCATTATGCTATCTAGTTTAGCCTATGGCGAGTTGTATTTTAAAGAATATGAAAAATCGGCAAAAATCATATCATCAAATTTCCTCGTTTTAAAGAGCAAGTCTTCTCCACAAATAGATAGCGGGCAGGGGGATTCTCTTTCTCTGGGTGGGTATTGTGCTGAGGCTGAAAAGGGTTCCCATATCATTAAAATCATTCAGTGTGATGAAAAAGTTCTTAATAAGAATGATAAATTGCATAATTATTTGTTTTGGGCTTTCATTAATTTAAAGCCGGGTATTACCGCTAAGCAAATTAAGGCGCGATTTCTTAATGAGGAAAAAATATTGAATTCTTTTATAAACTCTTACCTGGTCGTAAGAGTGCTGTCAAATGAAACATATTATCTCTTGTTTAAGCCCGGATGGAATCGTCCGGTAGCTGGTGGAGTGCTTACTGGTTCTTTTTCGGCTTCCACTTTTAGTGATATTGAATCAGACCTATATAGTGAGCAATCAATTCTTTTTGAAGAAAAATCAAGAGAACGGCCGGAAAATATTATTGAGGGCCTTGTGAGTATTGGGATTAATCCTACCCTCTTGATACCGACGGAGGGGGATAGGGGATACTATCTGGGAGATATTATGGATAGCGATGGTCTACCGGTTTCATTCCAGCTCTGGGTTCTATACGCCAAAATCGTAGGCCTGAATGTAAAATGGAACCGTTTGAAATGGCAATTGAGCCAGGACATGTTTGATCCCGAAATAGTATCTGATTGGACAATTCATCAAAATGATATTCTGGTTAATATTCTTGGAGGGTATACTGTACCCTATGGAAAAAATGTAGAGTCGTTTGGATTTGGATTTCTGGGTATGGGAAAGACTTTTTATTCTGATGAAGTCCAAACCACATCAGGGCAAACAGAAAGTGGAGAGTTTTTTCTTGAAGATGTAACCTCATACACTATTGGTGCAGGGGCTATGCTTAAATTTTTCAAATATGTACATATCGAAGGAATGGCAGGTATATTGTTTAAACGCTTTGAAACTGCTAACGGGTCAGGTATAGATGGAAGTGCTGATGAAATTTTTATTAATCTGAGTATTGGCGGTATGCTAAGTTTGTTTGTCCGTTAGTTTTTACAATAAAAGTACCAGTAACAAATGAGTTTTCCAAACAGAGTAAAGTAATCTCATTTCACCCGCTATCCCTAATAACCAGAAGACACTACTTCTTACAGCGTATGGCCGTGAAATTGTGTTTTGAAGACCTGAATAACTGCTGGAAATAAAAATAAAGATTGATTTGTTTAAAAAAAATGTAAAATAAGGCTTGAAGAAATGGGTTATTCAGCCTAAATTTATCCGCACCAAATGTTGCTCAATAGCTCAGTTGGTAGAGCAAGCGGCTGTTAACCGCTAGGTCGTTGGTTCGAGTCCAACTTGAGCAGCCAAAAAAATTAAAAGCCCTGTTTCTAAGCGAAATGGGGCTTTTTTAATTGTTTTAAGCGTTATTTTCATGTCAGCCCCCATCCTTTTTCCTTTTTCAGAACGGGGACAAACAGGGACATAAGGGGAAATTGAGGGTCTCGTAAGGCCAGTAAATTCCATTGTTTAGGAAATTCTTTGGTCAATATGAGGTCAACTTGCCCCCCTTTGGTCAACTGGCAAAAAGCTATGCAAACTGGGGTAAAACAGGTATGAAAAGCCAGAAAACATAGGTGCGTATACCTGTGTTCCCTGGTGTAATTCATGCAGTTGCCTTGAAAGGAATAACCTTCCGTCTCTGGTTCTGAGGCGTAAGATATTTAACGGCTTCATGTAAGTCACCCGACAGAAGATGCCCATAGATATCCAGAGTAATCTTACTGCTGGAATGTCCGAGTAACTGCTGAACAGCTTTAACATTCACGCCTTTCCGGAGAAGGTTACTGGCAAAGGAATGTCTGAAACGGTGATGGTTGTTTTGGCCTAGCTTTTTAAAAGCAGTACCTTTAAGTACTCGTTTGAGAATCTTCAAACATCCCTGTTCAGTATCCGGTATCAATGGAAAGCAGTTGCCACTTTTAATCGTCTTTTGTTCCTTAGTCAAAAGCCTTTTCAGTCCTTCACACATGGGAACAACACGGGGCTTACCGCCTTTTCCCATTATTGAAATCTCCGACATTTTAAAATCTATCTGTTCAAAGGTTAAATCTCTTGCTTCTCGAAACCGTAGTCCGGTATAGGCCAGAGTAAACCAGAAAGGATAAATTTCTTTAGGTGCCAAATCCAGAATGGATACAATTTCATGTTCTTCCCAGAAAGGTTTTTCACTCTTATCAAGAGCAGGAAGAGCCAGGGAATCATTCCCATCCTGTTTGACAAAGGGATTGCTATCAATAAATTTATAGGTGGTCCATGTCTTAAACATTTTCCGGACAAATTTATAATTTTCCCATGTCGTTTTCGCACCCAAATCATTAGTCAAATGGTCGATATACTTCTGTGCATGTTCCCTGGTAAGATCATTCACGAAGACCAATTTTTTCTGTCCTTTCAGATAAGTAATAAACCTGTCAATATATTGCATATAAGCCTGAAGAGTTCTTGGGGAATCATTCTTCTGGATACCAATATGCCGCTTGTATTCATTAACTGCTTCTGATAATACTTTTTCAGAAAATTCTAATCGGGCAGAAGTAGGCTGATATAGTAAAGCCTCCTGCTGCCGTTTCCAGTCCTGGGCTACCTTTTTTGAAGAGGTTCCGAGAGATTTTCGTGACATGCGTTTGCCATCGCAATAGCAGATGCCATAGTAATTATTGTTTCCCTTCCTAATAAAGGGTTGTGTAATATAATATTTCTTAATCATAGTGATTCTCCTATGGAATCACTACTGCTAGATGAAATGTCAAAAAACGGTCGACTACTCAAAGGTTAGACCCTCCATAATTTAACTTTTTCTTCCCGCTTGTGTGCAAGTTCATCCACCAAATTTGAACTGATTTACGATGAAACCTGAGTCTCGATTTTGGCTGTGATTGGTGAAAGGGAATAAACTTTTCTCGCTTCCAACGTTTGATTGTTCTTATAGATACCCCAAGCATCTCAGCGATGCCGTTGATATCAGTGAATTCGTTGTTATCTAACATTTTTTGTGCTCCTATTGGATTTACCCCGGTTGCATTCAATGATGACGAATCGTCATCTGCATATCCGGCATACAAATTTGCTGTTGACGGATTAGGGTTGTGGAGACAGGGGTTGAGTGTGTTTATGGTTTTAATAAAAAGTGATTAACACCCCATTAACCGGTTATGTGTATTAATTCATTTTTTTTCAATTCTTATCATCTTTCCTTTATCTTATTCTTTTAAAAAATGTATCCCTATTGAATTAACCGGTTAAAGGGGGTAATAAGGTCTGTTTAATCAGTCAGTTGGCCAGTATACTGGCCTGAATATTTCAATCCCCTATATTTCTTTTCCTTTCCGGTAGTTTTAATTACCGATTTGAATTTTCGTTTCAACTCGCGCCCAAATTTATGGTCTGGTACAATTTTTAAACTCATTTCATTACAGTATTCCTTATAGGAACTGTAAAGCTGTTTTGTGTATGTTGCGGCCTCTTCTTTTTCTTCACAATATTCTTCCAGAAAAGCAAGTGCGCTGTTATTTTCAATTTGATACTGCTTCTTGGCGGATTCTGCTACCGGGGCCAGTGAAAAACCATCCTGTTTCCGCAGACGGCGAAGACCTTCAAGTGCCCAATTAAAAATACCTGGCAACTCCTGCTCGCATATTTTATCACCAAGCGTTTTATCCTGCCTTTCATCAGGAATTATAGTCTCAAACGGCAGTAAAATAATACGGCGGTAGATTCCATAAGATTTATCATGAAATTCCGGAAGTAGATTACCGGCAAAGATCAACTTCGCGGTTGGTGAAGCTGAAAAACCATCCTTAAACTTTTTCTCATAAAGCATCGGTTCACCGGCAACAAATGATTTCAGAATTCCTTCTGCTTTTTTATCCATGTAACTGATTTCCGGAGCAATATTAGCGAATTTCCCATACGTTGTAAAAACTTTGAAATTGTCTGTAAAGTTTTCCAGGGGAACATTACTTACATTTTTCGAACCAAGAAAACCCGATAATACGATCAACACAACTGATTTCCCATTACTGCCTTCTCCATACAGAATGATGAACTTGCAATATCGTAGGTCAGAAGTGAGGCAATACCCAAACCACTCCTGAATAATTTTCTGCATAGATTGATCTGGTGTTACTTCATCCAAAAACATTTTCCATTTCGGACAATCCGCACCAGGTATGTAATCGTATGGGGCCGCAGCAAGAGTATAAAAATCAGATGTTATTTCTGTTAAAACATCTTTGCTATTTTCCAATACCGCTTCCAGATTAATGATTCCATTTTTCATGGGAAAGAAATCACCCAAACACTCAGGGTCAGAAATGAAACTACGCGGGGTTAATTTATTCTCAATGTTTATAAGGCCTTTCAAATTTCCAATAATTGAAGCTACCAATGATGGATTGATTTTTTTTTGCGGATACACTTCAAATGCTTCATGGCACTGTAAAAAGCTATATATCATTGGCACTAAAGCTTTTTCGGTCAAATTATAATAGATATACCCATTCCACTGATAAAAACAGCCCTCATTGTAGACCAGTCTGCTATTACCAATAACCATATCAAGAAAGTCCCTGGCAAACTGAGTATCTGTTGGGAAAGGTTCTTTTTCATCCTCATCTTCAACTCCATTGCTATCAGGATTTTCTTCAGGTGCGGAAGATACAAGCATTTCTTCAAACGGTGTTATTTCAATAAGATGGTCAAACACCTTCTTAGCAGGCTCTCCGAATTCATGTTTCTTGAAAAGGTCGGTTACATCTTTTTCACAACGCTTTCCGTCATCCTTAACAAGAGTAGGATCGAGACCTTCAGAAAAGCCTTCACGCTTATCTATATCAAGGACCTTAACCTTACAATCATGTTCCAGAAGTTGAGGAACAAGAACCTTGGCAGCATCCCGTCCTGTTGTATCAGCATCCGGTACCAGATATATGTTCTTACCTTGGAAATACTCTTTGTCAAACTCGCCAAATACCTTGGATATATCACGCATATTTGCTGCAGAACCAAAGGTCATGGCAGGGTAGCCTTGGGATACCAACGTGACTGTATCCGGTTGTCCTTCAGGGATATAGATAGTGTTACTCATTAAATGCCTCCAGATTGAATGGTGGGTTGATTCGTCCCTTGATACGGTACTTCCATTTTATACGGGAATTCTTCCATGGTCGGTATTCCTGTATATTGATAACATCACCCTTGTAGTTGCAAAGGGGGAACGTAATACAATCCTGAGTTGGATCATATCCGACCTTGCATTTTCGGATACCTTCTTCTGTCCAGCCACGTGTAGTCTTTAATAACTCCATAATTTCTTTATTGGAGATTAAATTATTCGTTAATGTTGCAAGTGTTTCTTGCTTTATATTTTCCTTTCGGTAATCTGCCATAATAGCTGGCTCACTCTTTTTTTGCCCTGAAAACATAGGGGTACTCCTTTCCTTATTGGTTTCAATGCCTAAATACTTTTCCATATGTTTCAAATACGAACCGTTTCCAAGGTCTTTGCTTGTATTGGCAATTCGCTTTTTGTAATAAGTAGCAGTATTCCCTTTTTGACCACAGCCAAAACAAAAATGTTGACCATCGTCTGATACATGTAATGACGGATGTTTATCCGTTCCCTTTGAATGTGAGTACTTAAGCCAGCACTCAAAATTCTTATTCTTACCTTGGTTTTCACCATGGTCTTTATAAAATTGCGGCCCCCTACCTATAATGGCCTCATTAACCGCTCGTTTTCGTTCTTCAAATCTTTTTGAATTATTTCTTCTCATAATTATCTCCAGATTTCCGGCCCAGTTTCAAGGGCCGGATTTCTGTTGATTAATGCCTTACAATCAATCCAGTTCCACTTCAGGGCAGGCAATCTCTAGGGGATTCTGCCCTTTGAGATCAGTTTCCACTTTTTCCAGTTTCACAAAACCAGTTTCATCATCAGATGACAATACAGCCGGCTTAGCGATATAGGTGTTCGCCATTTTGTCCCCGCGAATGCGAGTAAGGGTTATGACTCTTTTATCCCCAGTCATTTTGCTATGAACATTACTTATGGCCGTAAGAATAACATCTCCCTGATCCTCAGTAGGCTTCACGCCCTTTCGCATGTAGATAACTACAACCTGTTTTGTGCTAAAGTCGTAAGCCAATACAGAGGCGTACATCGCAAATTTCAGCCCCAAATCACGAGCTGTTTGTACCTTTGAAGGCGGAAGAACTCCTTTGTCATAGGACCCAAGTTTATCTGATAAAAGACCGGAATAAACTTTCGGTTTATCAGGAATCCCGAGTTTGCGAGTTGTCCCTTGTGGCTGCCGATACGGGGTTATTAACTCTTGTTCGTTTCTATCGGCACTGAATTGGTCAAACGTAATCATTTGATCTCCTTTTATTTGATTGTTGTTGAGTTGGCACACAAATTATTTTGTGTGATGGAAAGTACTTAGCGTTATTCATAACGCACCTCCTATAAATTTTGAATACAATTATTTAACGACACCTGAAGAGGTGCCTGTGGCTCCTTTTTAAAGCCGGTTAAGGGTTATTTGATGTTATCCCAAGAGACCAGGATTGCTTTCACTTTCCTGGCAAAACCCTTGGGTTCGTTGTCATATCCATTTAGAATTCGGTACAATCTTCCACGAGACATGGATAAAGCGTCAGCCAAATGACGGAGTCTTTTATCTCTTCGCCATACCTCTGTTTTAAGGGCTGTTTGTATTTGTCCTTTCATTCTTTCTCCTAACAAAAACATTATTGTTTCATTTGTGTAGAATGGTAAGAGCGAAAACAGTGCCAAAATATTTTCTTTGGGACATCGGTGAAAATTTCAAAAAAATGCAATGTTTCTAACTTTTGGAGAATTGCGAAACAAACACAAGCATCATATAGAAGCCTACTAAGAGTCAAAGTGACTCTTAAAAATATAAGTAATGAGGAAAGGAATGTTCTCGAGACAAGATAATCCAAAAAAAATTAATGCATATTTTTGTGCTGTTTGTATTTACGTTGTACGGTGGATCTTGAAAGACCTGAAATTTTTATTATTTCATTTTGGAGCTTTCCACTTGAAATGAGTTTTTCCAAATACAGCGTTTTAATATCATCGAACATTGGGAGAGAGTCTATTTCATCTTCGAAAAATTGAGACAACTTTTCAATGACTGTGGTTGGAGTCAATTGATTTTCACTGAAATAACCAATCCAATCATTTGTTATCAAAGCAACTCGCACATATTGGATAAACTCCCGAAAATTGCCTGGCCAAGTATATGTATCCCAAAGTTTAAGATCCTTTGTTTGATTTCTTATAGTGTCAGAAAGATACATCATATAGTTTTCATATTTTTCCTCATCACACCGTTCATCTTCTTTAGAAGTTGAAAGTTGCTGAATTATACTCTGAGGCACCAATTTGTAAAGAACTTCACTTAATAAATCATCCGATTTTGGCCAATCTCGAAAAGGTGGAATAGTTATAACAGGATAATGAATTCGCCAATACAAATCCCAAAGGAACTTTCCCTCTTCACATTTCTTTTTCAGATCGACATTGGTTGCAAAAATAAAACGGCATTCTGCTTTTTGTTCTTTATCTGATCCAAACTTTCTAAATTTTCCATTGTCTAAAAGGTACAATAGAGACCCCTGAAGGCTGATATCCAACTTGTCAATTTCATCAAGAAAGACAGTTCCTTTTTTAGCCTCTTCTATAAGCCCAATGCGATCATTGAGTGCTCCTGTATAAGCACCTTTTATATGACCAAAAAGAATGGAATGCGTAATATTGACATCAGCCAAAGTTGCAACATTGCAGGTTAATAATTTTGTTTTGTTTTTCGGATGGCATTTATTATGAATGAATTGAGTAATTGCAGATTTCCCTGTACCAGTTTCCCCATTAATCATTATGTTCAGGTCTTTTTTTATAGCAAACTTCTCAGCCATAATAAGTTCCTCATTCATAAGTCCCCAAGGGAGAACCATTCCTTTGGGAAGATGTTTCTTAAATCCGCTTGGTGTTGCAAGATCGATTGAAAAAATACAACTATCCCACTTTCCTTCTCGTCTTTTCTTCTCATTATTTACAGCCTCTAAAAAGGAGCCTCCAGCTAGTTTTTCTTTATACTTTTCTAAATCATCAAATAGAATTTTGATTTCTTTCATTTCCTGTTCAGAAATTTCATACTGGGGTGTATCATCTTTATTCTTTTCGTTCTTATTCATCTTTTCCTCTGGTTTAACCAAACAAATTCTTCCGAAGAACACTCAAAAAGGCTGAAAACAAATTATAGATTTATTTCCTAAAATTTCCCCTAATTTATAGCTTTCGGTAACAGAAGAATGCCCTTTTTAGGATTATAACTGAAAGATCTTTTATTTCACCATATTTACAGTTTCTTTCAAAATATGTAAATCCACTTATTAAATATAGTGCCTTAACGAATACCTAAAGACCATGAACACTGTAAACTCAGCTATAAAGCGTCTCTTTAAAATTATCTCGGAGTTAGAAGAAGCATATCCAGGCAGGCCGTTTACATTAGATGGCCATCTACTCGGAAGTATAGGAGAAGTTCTGGTGGCTGAGAAGTATGGTTTGGAACTGATGAAACCATCAAATAAGGGTTATGATGCCATAGACCAAAAAGGCCGGCAGGTGGAAATCAAAGTAACTCAGGGTAAACGAGTAGCCTTCCGACATAAACCAAAATATGCCATTGTTGCCAAACTGGACTCTAAAGCAAAACTAGAAATTATTTACAATGGGCCAGGGACACCTATATGGAATGAGTTTAAGAACAAAAAACTGCCGTCTAATGGGCAGTATAGTATTGGGTTAAAGAAGTTGAGCGAGATTGGTGAGGGTATTGGGATACCAAAAAAGTAAACGTAGTATTGTAGATTGGAGAAACGAGAAATGAAGGACTTATATCCGAAAAATGATGTACTACTAATTTTTAACCCAAAAGAAGAGGATAAAACGGTAGTAAGGATAGCAAACAAAGAAATAATTGTTTCAATAGTTAAAATCAAGTGTAGATAAATTATCGCTCTGTATTCATCATGACTGGATTGGGAAGTTTTTTAGATGGGGATTTGGCAAAAGATATGATTACAGATTCTAAAGCGACATTCATGCAATTAGCACAGAAAGTTAATGCTGATGGTACGGCTTCAATGGATGTTAAAGCCATGACAGATTGGAGTTTTGAAGAACAATCTTCCGGAACATATATTGGCACAGTGATTTGCAATGATGGATTTATTTTAAGTCTGTCAGCAGGAGACTTTGAAAGTGGGACTCAATACCCCAAAAAATTTGGATGTGTACTGAAAATAGGAGCTGAAGAAATATGCAGATTTGACTGGACTGCAAACCATAGAAAATTAAGTGATCGAAAACCCCATTTTCACTTTTTAAGAAGTTCTAATGAAAAATACTTTTTTGAACATTCTGAAACATGGACGTATGTCCAAAATAAGCTAAGTGAGCTTTAATATTTGGAAAAAATAAGATGCCTAAATACAACTGGTCAAAACTAAACCGCCAACAGGTCGGCTCCTACTCCGAGTACTTCGTTAAAATGGAATTCACCATGTATGGCTGCCAGGTCTACACAACAGAAGTAGACGACCGGGGGATTGACTTTGTTACCCGTTATGAGACAGGCCCGTTCATGGAAATCCAGGTTAAATCAATCCGGGAGAAGGGTTATGTATTCATGGAAAAAGAGAAGTTTAAACTCAAGGAAAACCTGTACCTGGCTTTAGTCATTTTAAATGAAGGTAAATTACCGGATTTGTTTTTAATCCCTGCTATGGAGTGGCACAAACCTAATCAGTTGTTGGCAGGTAAGGATTATGAGGGATTGAAGTCAAAGCCTGAGTGGGGAGTAAATTTATCGATGAAGAATATGCCGATGTTGGAGATGTATCGGTTTGAGGAGATGGTGAGTCGGTTATTCTTATAAAAAGGGAGGGTGGGAATTTATGAAAATACTATCTGTTTTAATATGTGTACTGTTCTTTTTGGCATGTAATACCGCTACTGAGAATGATGATAGTACGCCACCAGTTGAAGATGTAGATGTAAATTGGACACTATCATTATCATTGGGAAACATTAGCAACGTAAGTGCTGACACATCAGTTAGGGCGTTTACTTTGGGGACTTTTACAGGAAAGGTCGGGAATTATGTTGACTCCATTTTTGTGGATTCATTAAGACTGTATGGGATACATGGTTTTAGCCACACTGTATTGCTAGATAGTAGCGGTAATTTTTCCTTTGAAGGAAATTCTGTCTTTGGGTATATAGAACCCCCGAATGCTGTTACTATTACCCCAAAAGCAAAAGATGGGTATAAGTTGATTCCCACTTCAATTAAGATAAGTGTCTGGCCCTAATTTTATAGAAGAAAATAATGAAACTACTCTCAACACTCTTTTTAATCCCCCTCCTTCTGGTCGCTTCCACCTGGACCAGCAAAGTTACAGCTATATCCGACGGGGAAGCGGTGTAAGCGGATGGTGAAGAACGGGAAGTTTTGTTGGCAGCATGGGAAGTGAAGTTTAATAAGAATTATTTAAAAGGCGGATAATAATGGATCAAAAAGATGGAAAAGATAATCCAATTAAAGAAATACAAATGGATAACGGGGAGAAAATTAGAGTAACAAAAGTTGATAATTCCTGGCACAACGGACAACCAGCATTCAGGATTCAAATCCGAGAGGAAAATGGACACTTGAGACAAGGACCGGAAGTGCCTGTAAGCTATATTCAAAATGTTTTTGGTGCTGTTGTTGAACTTGCAACAAAAGGATAATATAACCAATTAAATAGAAGGAGACTAAAGTGGAAAAGCAAGAAGTTGTTGTTACTGATATTCAGATGCCGTTTGCATCAATGGTAGTATTTATGATAAAATGGGCGATTGCAACAATACCTGCAGCCATCATTTTATTTATTGTAGGGACAATTTTAATGACGGTCTTTGCTGGTATAGGAGCAGGGTTGCGATGACTAAGAAAATAGCGCTGATATTAATTGTCCTGGGAATTTCTTTCTTGATTCTAAGCTGTAATGATTGTCCTACTTGTTGTGATTGTGATGAGGATGAACGGAGTTATGACTTAAAACTGAACGGGAAATGGGAAAATGGGAATCAGACACCAACTACTATAAACAATATAACCGAATTAAGATTTGATAACGGGGATTTTGAATGGACTTGGGAAGACGATCTTCAGGCAAGGGGTGTGTATGATACAAAGGAAGGGGTGCTTACTGTTACAATTGAACATAGATATGGGTCGAAATCACTTAGTGATTACAGTAGAAAATATTCAATTGCTAATGACACATTAACATGGGGAGGGGAAAAATTTTGGAGAAAAAAATGAAAAATACGTTCATGTATCTCAGTATAATCTTTTTTTCAACTCAAATATTTGCAGGAAGACCATACTATTTAATTTCTCATGGAATTGCAGATGATGATGTGATTGCAGTATATGGCTGGGCGGATAATAAAAAACCTTGCAAGACATTGGAAAAGTTTATGAATGAATCAATGGTAAAAGAAAAAAATTATCATAGGTTTTCTTGCGTAGATGAAGAAACAGCTATAAATACAGATTGTGCAGAGCGAAAAGACAAAGAAAGTTGTAAAGAAGAATGGAAAGCAAAAAACAAATTATTGGGAAACCCTTATTGAGCAGATATGATACTTATAGTCTTAATTGCTTTCCTTACCCAATCCTGCCTATTGACCAATAAGCCAGAAGATAAAACTCCCACCAATACCCCTGAACCAAAACAAAATTTAACTCTGGTTAGAACCAATGAACCTTCCTGTATCTTCTACAAGTACCAGGTTGAAGACTCTACTGTAATAACCAGAGAGAACCCACAATCCATTATTGATACCCTACCAGGAAAAGCTTCATTGCGCTGCACAGAGGATAACCCGGTATTCACAGTAAAAATTATTCCAGAACCAACTCTGAGTCTGGATGAAATCTTAGGTAGTAACTCTCAGTACTTCTATATTTCAGACTCAGGAAGGGTTATGGCAACAGCCTATAGCCTGGATACAATAGAGAACGTAATAGATACTGTAGATAGTAATTGTTTTGTACTGAACGATACCATTGCGACAATCAGCTTGGATTCTACATTGGCTTATAATAAAGATCACCCTCCTTATATCAGTAATAAGGATTCACTGCAATCTTTCTTTGGGAATGTGATTAAATGTGCGGATGATTCAGGAAGTAGGGTTATTGAGGTGGAAGCTGCTTATCATGGTATCCACTGCCTGAGTATTGAACTGGTCAATCCACCTGAGTTTGTCTCTCTGGCTAATGACTCCACTTTTGATATCAGGATGGATTGTGCTGATAGTACCGGGGATTTGAAGTGGGGGGTATATCTGAGGGGGATGGGTGTGGTTTATGATTCACTGTGGGTGGGGAATTAAGTAAGGTGTTATTGGATGGCATGTCTTTGGTAGGCTTAGATACCTGAATTTTAAGTACAATCATATTGATAAAAAAACCTCAGCGGTGGTTCATTTTCGTTTAACTCCCGGAAAAGTATCTGAAGTGCTTCTTTCAACACTCCTTGGGTCCCTGACCACTCAGAACCTTAAAGTGCCGTAGGGTGATTTAGCAGGTTTGTCTGGCCGGCCCTGTTGGTAAGCCTACTACCATCTTGGTTACAACTAGAGCTCAGCAAGTATGATACAACCGTTCTGTTCATCTGGTCATTCTCAGTTCTGGAGGCAGCGGACAGAGAAACCGCTGTGCTTGGAAAGGGGGGGGGTGAAGTTACGGAACACATCATCGTTGTTTGAGGACAGATACCGGCTAAACGCGTCAGTCGCATCGACCTCAGTGACTGTCCAGAAGTAGGCTCTGAAGCCAAGACCGCTGAATGGACTATTCCAATTACGGCGGCTCGCAGGAAGTGCGGCGAAGCCATGGGTATTGGTACCACCCCAGGTTGATGTCTTAAGTTCCTGACCTTCGGTTGTACCTCTCCCTTCTGTACCATCAGCCTCGGCCTGCGACATGCCAATAGCAATTTCCAATTGCTTCCATTCAGCATCACTAGGCAAATGCCAACCTGCTGGGCAAGCACCCTGAATACCGCTAGGATTAGTTGAACTGGAAGATCCTCCGTCCATAGCAGAATACCAATTATAAAGCACACCATAAGTCTGGTAATTGGAAGTAGCTTTTGCATTAGTCACTTCTGCTGTTTCATTAGCACCAGTTGGTGTATAACCATATACATAATAATACTTTCCACTGGCAACATCTTCCGAACCAGCCTCATCGTTATCTACTTGGGGTAAATATGCTAGATTCCTATCCATCCAGGTTTGAGAACCAATTGTTACATATTTGTATTGCTGATTATCCCTTGAATCTACCAAGATTTTTTTAATATTTGAGAATCGTTCTGTTGACCAAGCACTACTATCCCCAATACTATCATATGAAACCACTTTCCAATTAATATACAATGAGTCAAATACAGTAAGTGGGAGGAAAGTATCAGTAAGCCCTATGCCTAATTCTCTTTCCATTGGAATCCCAGCAGAATCAGTAATCAAAACCCTGTATTTTATGGAATGTCCATTTGAATCACAGCTTTTTGTCCATTTAAGAGTATCATCAGACCACATCGTATCATTATCTACCAAAGGGAATAATATTTCAGGAACACTTGGTGGTGAATTAATAATTCTTGTGTTCTTTTCATTGCTACTCGCACTTGTAAGTCCCTCATTATCAATTTGATATATTCTGTAATAATACCTTTGATAAACATAGCCCTCATCAGAACTCTGGAATGTGGCAGTACCGCTATCTGAAACAGTTGCCCAAGGAGTACCTGTACTGTCCACATCAATCATAGTGTCCCTGTATATTCTGTATTGTGTGAAATCACTTTCTAGAGTTTTTGAATAATTCACCGTAATTGTATTAACCGTACTATCTATCGAAGTAATCGTTAAAGCTCTGGGCCGGATATCAACTTTAAATGCGGTGTCCACAATATTTCCATCGTCATCGGTAACCCTGACTTTAACGCTATCCCAGAAACTAGCCGTTCCTGTGCTTATGTTATACATCATACTTATTCCCATACCTGGAACCACTTTAAACTCACCAGTATTGGCTGTATCAACCTCAAAAACTACTGTCCCGAATTGCTGTGACACGAGAATAGAACATCTTACTACACCACCATTTTCTACAATAGTATCTTTTGAGAAAAACACAACTTCAGGTCTATCTTGTAGCACCGTTATATTTACCGTATCCTGACTCATCTTATTATCATCATCCGTTACTTTTAAAATAGCTTTGTAATTACCTACCGTGTTGTAGCGATAACCGGTATTGACCACGCTATCACTTGAATATTCAAATGTTCCATCGCCATTAAAGTCCCAAGCATATTCTTTAATTTGGCCGTCAGGTTCTGAAACTGTGGCAGTAAATAAAATACTGTCCTTTATTGAAATGGTTGTATCAGGACGTATGGCGGAAATCACCGGGGCGGAGTTTTCAACTGTAACTTGCCGTGTGTCTGTGGCTTCGTTGCCATCATTATCGCGGACAAAAAATTTAACGGTGTAAACAGCTTCATGCGTATAAGTATAGTCCATTATGGAGCTGGATGTGGAAGAGTCATCATATGTCCCATTACCATTAAAGTCCCATTTATACATCACAATACTTCCAAACTGCTGAGGGGCTTTTCCTGTCAGAGTAACTTTTTCGTTGATAGTAACTACCGTGTCTACTCCAGCATTAGGAACAGGGGAATCTTGAATAACAGTGATAGTAACTGTGTCTTCGGTGAATTTATTATCATCATCCGTTACTCGCAAAACAGCCTTATACTCCTTTGCGATATCATATCTATGACTCGTGTTAACAACTGAATCGCTGGTATAATCCCACTTACCATTCCCGTCAAAATCCCATGTATATTCCTTAATTTGGCCATCAGGCTCTGTAGCTGTGGCAGTGAACGAAATACTGTCTTTGATGGAAATTGTGGTGTCGGGACGGATTGTATTTATCAAGGGGGCGTTGTTAAATACCGAAATCATAACCGTATCTAATTTCATCATGCCACTGTCATCTTCTACGGAAACGAAGATTTTGTATGTGGTTTCATGTGTATAAGCATAAGATACCGTGATGGCAGTATCCGTAGTCTGGATAGTGCTATCCCATTTGTTATCGCCATCAAAATCGAAGCGGTACTCTTTGACTTTTGAAAAGACATCATAGACCTTAGCGTGGATTTCCAGGCTATCGTGTATCTGGATAATGGAATCGGCCTGAGCTGTAAACTTCATGGCGTCAATCAAAAAAGACCATGTACTATCAGACTTGTTGCTAGCAGAATCTAAAATAGATATTGCCACTGTGTGTATGCCATCTGAGAGACGCGTGGTAGGCTGCCAGGAAAATCCTGTCGTTGTTGCTTTGAGTGAGATTGGTAACCCATTCAAGGCCAGGTTAAATGTGGTTGGTGCTATGCCAGAAGCACTGTCGGTGAAAGAGGCGCTGATCAATGGTTGACGCAGGGTAATTGTGTCAGTCGGGTCTGTTGTGAGGATAGATGGTTTGTAGGGATCTTCCAGATAAACTGTATCTATTATTTCAATACGTCCGTCACGAATTACACTATTAGACAGAGTTTTAGACGGATATTCCTCATAAGTTTCATCTACAAATTTAACTGCATAGCCACCTGCTACCAGGCCACCCTCAATGAAGTACATCCCGGAAGCCTCTGTGTATACAGGATTGGTACTGGTTCCCAATAGGCTGGACGACAAAACTACACTGATGCCGGCGTGTTCCTTCTTGCCCCTGTAAAACACATATCCATACACACCACCACCAACTGTCATTTCTACCGTAACAAAAACAGTATCTGAAAGTGAAAAACCAATTCCATCTTTAATAGTAAAGATTGCAAAAAAGGTACCAGCACTGTCATAGGTATGTTTGGCTACCTGTCCCATCGCTGTAGAACCGTCTCCAAAATTCCACCCAATGGCAGATAAAAGTGATGTATCCCCTATAATTCGTCCCGCAAAAGTTATCGGGATGCCAGCGTACACCGTAATCTGATGGCTAAAATCCGATGAGAGACTATCAAGGTTAGCTATTGAAATGGCACCTAATGTATCCGTTCCCAGAGCCTCAATAGATATTTTAACCTGACTCTTATCTTCTTTGTAAGATGTATCTTGAAACAGACAAGAGAAGAATAGAAAAACAGATAGAATGCAAGCAACACTAACAATAATACGATTGACAGCTCCCATAACTAGCTCCCTGACACAATTAATGAATAAATCATATGTTTTTTTCTTATAATAGCAATTAGAAGTATAGTACTAACCCCACACATAAACCAACACCTCCAACCCCCAGAAGAGCGGCTGAAATGGCAGATTTGAGATTGCCTGATGAAGTTTTATCCTCGTTCTCTTTCTTTTTTGCTTCATATTGCTGGCCTGAATGTATGGACGACCGTACAAGGTAATCAGAAGCCGCCAGCGCATCTTGAAAGTCACGATATGCAAGATAGGCACTGGCACCTCCTGCAGCCAAAGTTGCCAGGGATATATAAGAAATATGAAAACCCCATGGACGCTGAGCTCGAGATCGTAGCATCTTCTTTTGCAGTTTAATACTCTCGGGTGAACCCTGACCAAGGTTGATTGATATTTCATTCACTTTATTACGGAGCAGAGGTACGCACAGGAGTGTATCGGTGAAACCCAACTTGAAAAGCGACAGGCATACAGAATCGTTACTCAAATTTTCAAAAATGGCAGGTGTAATACGGTCAGGTAGCCTTCTGGATGGCCTACGCCTCAGACATACTTCTGCCTCTGAAGGTTCACTCATTACCCTTAGTATGGTTTTTGGTTTTTCAAGTTTAAATGAGAGTCTCTTTACCTGATTATTTTCTAATACAACTTTACCGGATGCCTGTAGGTCGTCTTTACTGACCTGCACATGACACTCTCCAGGTGGGAGGCTTTCAAGAGTAATGGGTGTGCGGCCCTGCATAAAACGGCCATCAATATATATACGTGCTCCCTCTGGCTCAGTTTTGATATAAAGTGAAGCATCGCCACGAGCAGCAAATACGCCCTGCCCCTGATTCTCATTTTGTTCTAAGCCAGCCATCCGGCGTGCTAGGTCGCGCAGGGTAGTAGTCACGACTTGCTCTATAGGGCAATCACAATCCATGGATTCATTTTTATCTATCCTACCGGTTTCTACATCCAGCATCTTTATATTAACGGTAAACATATCCCCAACCTTTGCAATCATCCCGGTAAATATTTTTTGCACGGCAATAAGCTGGCCAATTTCCACTGCACAACTCTGATTTACACAATCTGATTGTTGAAACTCTTGTTCCTGCAAAATCATTTGCATTTGGTTTCGCTCCATCACATTAAACTTTCCTGCCAGCATAAGTTCAGCACCAAAACGGTCAGCCAGGATAGAAGCATAGGCACTATTCTTGGACTTAAAATCCATTACCGCTATATTTACTCGGGCATTAGGGTCAATGGGAAGTGGTTCAATTGGTTGTTGGAAAACTTCAGCCTGAGCGTTATGAGGGGCAGATTCTGTTATCGTATTCTGAACAGAATCATTCTGGGTCAAAGTATCTGTGATGATTTGTGTCGTATTCTGCGAAAAAACAGTGTTTTGAAAGAAAAAAAAGATAAGAGCAAACTGGATAATAAAAAAATGTCGGGTCATTTCCTGCCTTTTGTTTACTTGTAATGTTTAAAATTGCTACTAATATCTGAATTCTATATAATAATAGAATAGTTAAGAAATTTATGGAAGAGTTTGTTAGCAGTTGCAAATATATACAATTTCCAGCTGATTATAGAAAAAATTCAATCGGGAGTGACACACCAACTAAAAACGGTCAGGCTTGTGTTGTTGAGGTTATACTTCGGAGTGAAAATTATTACTTGGAATATGATGGCAGCCCTTTGGGGGTTACAAATCATGAGTAGGATAATGAAGATTACACGGATGTACCAGAAACTGAGGATGTGCTGTTGCAGTAGGATAAAATAAAATTACTGGTTAAGCGGCAAATTTAGTGAGGTTTGCCACCCCTTTAACCGGTTTATCCTATTGTATTCATAATTTTAATATTAGGACTCGGTACAATCGTAAGGGTCAATTATAAAGATAATATATGAGAAACAATAGAGAATAACCGGTTAAAGGGGTGGTGAAGTTAAGTTAAAAGGCTAGATTTTAATATGATTCACACAAGGATTAGTAATTGGAAATCATACCTACAGCAACTCCCAACGACCGGCAATCAGTCCAAACACTTTGTAAGGATTACCACTGCCTTATTGAATGTGCCTGGACTGCACCTGGGTTAACGTCAACATTTATCCCTCAGGGTGTTTGCTGGCTGCCTGGTAACAATACCATAGCTATTGCCTTACATGAACAACATTATGCATCCCCATCGAAACTTGTTATACAGAAGGTTGGCACAGGAGATATTACCCGGTCCTTTTCTCTCTGGGATGATATGGGAAACGAATATAGAGGACATGCTGGTGGTGTAGCGGTTTGTAGTGGTTCCCTCTGGGTTTGTTCCGGCTATCGGGTGCTACAGTTTGCACTTTCAGATTTAGAGCAGAAATCCGGGGATCTGTGTGCTGTGGGGAGTTTCTATGCAGATTCGAAATGCTCCTTTATGTGCTCGACCAATGAATACTTATGGCTGGGAGAATTCCGTTATTTGAAATACGGGTATAAGATAAGAAAGCGTCCTGTGGATAATGCTTGGATTGCTGGATACCGGATTGACCCGGATACAAATGTTCCTTCCAATATCCAGTATAAGGTGAAGGGTGTGGATACTTATGCACCCGACAGGGTTATCTTCATTCCAGACCGTGTTCAGGGCATGGCTTTGTGCAATGAGCATATACTCCTTAGTGTTTCTTTTGGTTCTAAAAACAGCCTTCTGGAAGTTTTTAGAAACCCCTTGTTAGAAGAACCATTCGAAATCGAGTTACCTGAGGGCTCGTGTCCGGGTTATGCTCTAAATGAGCAGATATCAGCCCTACAAATGCCCGCAGGTTCGCAAGACCTTGATTGGAATGGTAGTCAGCTCCTAACTGTTTTTGAAGGCGGTGCAGAAAAGTATCGAGAGAGATGGCGCAAAAAAGGGGGGCTTATAGATGACCGGGTTGTGGTGCTTGAATTGCCTAAGAATCTGAAACAGGTTTTTCTATAATATTTACAATGGAAAATTAAGTTAATTCCAACAACCGTTTTTTGGCTTTTCTACGATTATAATCACTATTCTTTGCTATATCCTCCAACACTTCCGGGTCGGATATTTTCTCTATAGCTTCCGCAATCGTTTTTGCCTCGGCAAAACAGATAACCGCCCGGACCCTGACATCAAAACTCGGGTCTGTTTTGGCTATTTCCCACAATCGGTCCTTACTTTCCAGGCGTTCGACAGCCTTCCTTCTGACATTCTCATTTGAATCGTTCTTAGCTACCTGAATAATACTTTCTTCCGATCTTAGGTACTCAATAGCCTGATACCTTTCATGCCAGTCTAATGCTTCACAGGCGATCCTTAAAAAAAAGATTTCATTGTTTAGACAATCTTCAGCATAACGGCTAACCCGGTGGTGGGGGTCATTCTCAACTACCTCCTTCAGATAATTGATGTCAGTCAACTGGTCAATGACGTCTTTCCGTGTGGCAGGAAACGAGCAGCGTTCCATTATAGACTTAAGTATATCCTGACTGGAAATTTGTCGCAATGCGGATTTTCGTATATCCGCATCCAAATCGGCGATAACGGTATTGGCAAGTAGCCGCTCTTCTTCTTCCGAGGCTGCTATTGTGATAGACATAGAGACGCGGGTTTCGTCAACAGGGTGTCCCAGATATTCAGAGCACTTTTGTAACTGTTCAATATCGCCTTCTTTATGTTTTAATGTGTTCATGCAGTGTAAGAACCCTGCTAGTTCGCTCAGGGCGGGTGTTGGAAGTGGGGTGATTTTGTTTTTCATGCTGTCAAAGGTAAAAAAGCCGAAGTCAATCGGCTTTGTTTTTTAGTGGCAATAACCTTTCTCTCCAATAGCATTCAAGGCCACAATTTTAATTGACACAAAATATTGGTAATGCCTCTGATATGCATCAACATCCATCCAGTATTAAGAAATGTGTGAGGGTTAATAAGACAGTCAATAGTGTGATATACGGTGCGGTCTTGCTTGAGTTGTTACCATTTTTTCTTCGTTCTATCTGTTCATAGACATCCTTATCTTTCATAGGGGGACCTCCTTGTTAGTTAATTTTCCAGGTTCTGGAGGCAACGCACACTGAACCCGGAATTCTTGTTATAGTAGTAGCGTTCTACTAAGTCGATATTTAAGCGAAGGTATCGGCGCCATGCGTTAGATGCATCGTTTTCCGTAGCAGACCAGAAACACGTAGTGGATCCAAGGTTGATGAATAAATGATCGTTGTATCGGACGCCCGAGAGGAGAGCTTTAAACCCATGTTCATCAGTTCCTCCAAAGCTTGTCGCTTTTAGTTCCTCGCCTTCAGTGGTTTCCCGGTAACCTGAATCGTTAACTGCTGTCTGCGACATGCCAATCTCCATTTCCAATTGTTGCCATTCATCTTCACTGGGTAAATGCCAACCGTCTGGACAAACTCCTTGGACACCACTTGGGTTACTGGAACTTGATGAACTTCCATTCATAGCAGCGTTCCAGTTGTACAGTACACCATAAGTTAAATAGTTTGTTGTTACTTTAGCGTTTGATACTTCCTCCGCTTCGGATCCACCTGTTGGAGTGTAATCATAGACATAATAGTATTTGTCGCTTGAAACATCACCAGTTCCATCAGTAACATTATCTACCTGCGGTAAATACTTCAGATTCTCTGCCATCCAGACTTGTGTTCCGATGGTAATAATTTCATAAACGTTACTATCTCTGCTATCTACAAGAACTGGACTGTCAATAACTGTTATTGTAATAAAAACGGAATCACTTAATGAGGGTATACCATTATCGGAAACAACAAAACCAATATTATGATCTCCATCTTGATCATAATTAGGTGTCAATTTAAACAAGTTCCCTATTAGCGTTGCTTCGGTTAGGTCAGTTAACATTGAATATGAAAGAGAATCGTCGTTTATGTCAGTAGCTGATAACATGAATTCAACAGTTTTCGTCTCCTTAACAGTTTTGTTTCCAGGATTATCAATTATTGGAGCAATGTTATTAATAGGTAATGAGAATGGTATTAACCACTTTCTTTCAACACCATTAACTTTGCCAGTCAAAAACAAATCAAATTTCGCAGAGGAAATGGTGTTTGTTTTAAACACATAGTCCCATTTAGGTAAATGTTTTTCATCAGGCACAAAATTACCATAACCCCAGATATCATTCGTATCGTTAATCACAATCTGTTCAGATTTTGATAGCAGACGACCGTAAAGCTCAGTTATTACCATCTCTGACTTATTTTCTAACCTTGGGGTATACTCCACAATTTCATTTGGATCCAGTAATTTATTTCCATTTCCATAACTATCAGGGATAGTATCATCATCAATATTTTGAGACTCTATGATGAATGGATTCATAACATACACACATGAATCTCGCCATACGCCACCCCAAGAGTCCTTTATATGCAATTGAAAACTAACATGCCGGGCTGGTGGAATAGAATCAGTAACTACTACTTCATACGGCTCAAAATTAAGTGTATCTGTTCCAGATTCAATATTGTTAAACCCTGACACAGGCTTTGTAACTGTGATATATGGGTCAACGGTACTCAAGCTGCAAGTAACCGACAATGCGTTTTCATCACCAATATTTTCCAGACTTAAATTCAGAAGCAATTTATTCCCACGATCCTTTGGTATTTTCACAACTGTCTTCCCAGCATCAACGGTGTCGTAAGCCAGGAACAGGTCATTAAAAATCAAATAAGGACCTTCAACAGCCTTCTGAAGAATAATATTCAAAGTGTCGATATAACTGGCTAATGTTACTCGTTTCTTCTGGAAACCATTAGCTTTGATTATCAGTTCATCTATAATGCTTGTCTGTTTGCTTAGCATATCTGAACGATTAGAAATATTAACACATAGCTGTGATAAGCCGACTATCTTAAATGTTTTTTGGTGGTCTCCAGTTTCTACTTTTAGAATTTGTACACCAGTGGATTGTTTCTCAAAGCTATAGGTGGTACTATTTTGAATAGACTTTTGGTCAGTGTTAATTATTTCAGCTAACTGATTACCCTTTACATTATATAGTCCAACAAATAAGCCTCCCGAATGCTCCTGTGAGATATTCAATTGGCTACCTTTCAACTGTATCGTAGGTTTTGCTTCTATGTGATTAAGTGAGCTGGGGTCATCAGTGATTAAGAACTTACCCAGTGAATCTGAAGTTGTAGATATGTCTTTGCCGGTTAATGTAATATTCGCTTTGGGAATGGCTGTTCCTTTGTCGTCTGTTAGCGTTCCAACAAGGTTAACATCCTGGCTGAAACAAATTGTCACTATTAATAAGTTGAGTGCTGTTATTATAATGGTGCTTGCGCGGTTTCCTTTTCTCATGATACCCTCCAAAGGTTCAAAAATGTGAATTACTAATTCGACCAGGGATTTGCTTTGTTACGAGAAAAGGAGGTCCTGGCCAGCTTCAGTAATCAACCACGAGAACCGAATTAAGGGAGCTAGGCTACCCAGACCAGCGCAGGACCAAAGTCCAACACATTGGGTAGCCATACAGGCTCATTCTAGCGATTAGGAGTATAAGGGGTTTTATGCCTTATACTGAGATGCAAAAAAACACCTTCCCTATAATCGGTTCTCGTGGTATTTTTAAAATTACCTTATTTTCTCGAAAATGGATACCATCTTTTTGGTATTCTTTTTTGTTGTATTTTATCCTCTAAAAAACATAGAATTACGCCACTTTCATCGTTCTGTGTCTTAAAAACTTCTTGGCAGTAGTTTCATTTAATTGCAATACTCGGACTGATCTGCCGAATTTTGGAAAATACAGCCATTGATTGAAATACTCAAATGGTGGTGAAAACCAGTTCTGGACTATTCGCTTGGCTTTTTCCTCAGCTGAAATTAAGCTATTAGCCTCAATGATTATCCAGGTTGAGGTTTCTAGTTCACCATCAGAAATAACGATTTCAGCTTCATAGTGATTAAATTGCTTCATTTCACCCTTTCCTGTTAAATGATTCCTGCAAGCACAATCCCACTTTTCACGGTATTTGTCTCACAGTGTTCACACCATCCACCCTCCTGGTCAGGCTCTACATCAGTTGTATAATCACAACCAGGGATTGAGCATATACCCGGACAGACCGAGTCGTGAACAAACTGGGACAGGAACTCAAGAGGGTCATCAAAGCCTTCGATTTCAATTAACTTTTCAATCTTTGACATTCTTTCTCCTTTTTGTAAATGACCCGGACGCGGCTGATGTCTACTTCCCAACCAGTAGCGTTCCCACCACTAGACGAAAAGCCAACATTCATCCATAATCCCCCAGGCATCAATTTTGGGTGATGCTTCTTATCAAATTGGATGAACTGCTCAGTAATCCATAGATTGGCTTCATGGGATATAACAGGCCATCCATCCAATTTTATGATTTGTTCCCATTCCGGATACAGAAGCTGGTATATGGCTGCCAGGAGTTCAATCTGGTCTGAATACTTTTCAAACAACGACCTGACAATATTCTTGTTTAACACAATCCTTTTCAATTTCTACCTCCTGTTTCCCTGATGAAAGAGCCGGCATTTTTACCAGCTCAATTCAGGATTGTTTGATTACGCAGCCTTTGCCGGGGCATCAACTGTGAGTGCGTACTGCTGAAGAACAGCGGTGCTTATATACTCTCGCAGTTCTGTTGATATAGGAAAGCACACGTCATACCTCTTTCCTTCGGCCTTTTTGACTTCCTGGGGAAATGTGATGAAATGGCCGTTTTTACCATAATGGACTCTTATTCCACTGATGATAAAGTTGTCGTTTAATACCAATCGGATAAAGGCTCGGAGATTACCTCCGTTTACATTTTTGATAGGGAAAACTATTACGTCTGTGATTTCAATTCCGTTGACTGCCATGATTGGCCTCCTTGTTGTTGATTGTTATTGGAAAAGAAAAAGGAGAGGTATAATAAAACACCCCTCCCTGTTGGTTCTCGTGGTTTAAGGTTTATAATGCCATTGCAGCCGCAAAGGCCTTCTCTTTGATTATCGCACCAGACCCGAACATTGCCGACTCAAGCCTCTTCTCAGGATCCCTGGTTCTCTCATGGTCCACCCATTCAGTAGCTGCATTGTACATCTGGAATGCGTTCTGGCCATGGTTTCCCTTACCATTCTCAAACAGTCTGGTTACAGTCTCCCGGTTATTCCTGATTCTTGTAGATTGGTCTTCAGGACCAACCACAGAATCGAGAAATCGTTTAACCATTTCCCGGTCCACCTGTTTCTGAGCAAGGTACTGGGCCTTCTGTTTAAACCGCAGGAATGCATTCCGTGATGTCGCGAATACTTCAAAAGCCTGCTGCATCTTAATTTCAGCATTTACTGTATGTCGCAGGACAATATTGGTAGATGCGTTCTTGATAGCCCGGATTAGCTGATTTTCGCAGAATAAGCGGATGGGGGTGAGGAAAACGCGCATGCTTGAACTTCCGTCATGTGATGTCGCCATTGTGATATAGCAGTCTACTTGGTCGCCCCGGGTCGCCTCAAATGACTCATTAAGCTTTGCCTGAAGAAAGACCTTCTTGCCATCCTTGCACATCCCAGCGTACTCATAAGTTGCACCGTAATGCTCTGCCAGTATATCTGCAAAGGCGAAGGCCTGAAAGTTTTGGATGGGCTGGTATGACTTTCCTACAATTCCGAGAATATTACCCGTATCACTTCTGGTTAGGCCTTTATGAGTGGGTACATCTTTTCCTTCTCCTGTAATTAGTGGAACCGGGCGTACAGACCAGTTCAGGTCTGCAATAGCAAGTGCTTCTTCTGCTGTTCGGATACTGTTTAGTTTTATAAGTCCCATAGTTATTGGTCTCCTTTTTAAAATGAAAAAGGCCGCCCAAGGCTATTACACCTCAGACGGCCAGTGAAGCTGGCATTGCTGCCAGTGGTGGGTGCCTAGCCCCGTTATTTACTGGAACGGCTGGTTACCGTATTCGTCGTAGCATTGCTGTTGTTCAAAGCCGACTCGCTTTCGTTCTGTTAGGATGCATACAAGGGACCGAATGAGAGTCTCGAACTCTTGTGGATGCATCTTACTCTGGTATAACTTGTCGAGAATAGCGAGTGTAGCCAGAAGAACAGCTGTTGATTCAAACAGGGTCGCCAGCTCTTCCAGGCTATGCTTCTGTTCTGTCATTGCGCCAGTTCTTGATAACGGAAAATCCTTGCAGGCTGAGAGCCGCAAGGGTAGCGATTTTAATTGCCGTGTTTAACATTTTTACTCCTTGGTTATGGTTTTGTTGTGTTTGAAATCAGCCATTGATAGAATGACCAACTTCGGGGTTTATTAGAAATGATTTGATTTTGCATAGGGTTACTCCTCTACAATTATGCAAGACCGCTGAGGTTTTTGTGTTTCCGCAGTCTGAACAATGGATAGCCGGTCTTCATGGGAAATTGCCTTCAACTCTTTTATTGAGTTATCTTCTATTCCTTGGTAGACGGACTTCTTTATTGCAGCGAAGAACTCTCTATTCACCACCTTCTGAAAAGGCATGAATAGCAGGTATGCGGCAAGTTTGCCTTGTGGATGCTTGGTGTTAAGATGATGTACTAGTGAGACATCTTCTTCATGGCCACAAAGAACGCATATTAACTTAGGCATAATGATGACCTCCTTATGCAGCGGGTTTAAAGTTAGAGCCGATACTTAATACCGACTTGTTGTTTGGAAATTCCAAGGTGCATCCATTTTTAGGTGGATTACCTGAGAGACCAGATAGTTGGTTAATGTGACGGACAAAGCAGTCGCTAGCATCTATCACGTTCTCAGGTGTCTTTTGGAATTGTAATGTGTTACAAATATTACATCTCATGCGGCTAATCTCCTTTCATTTGGTTGCTGGTTAACATTGCGGTTACAGTGGTAGGCAAATTGGCATCCATTACACCACCATGATCTTACTTTGTATCGGATACCCAACTGGATTCCCTTTTGAGTCTGGATAAACTTGTTTTTGACTTCATCCTCATCTATAGGGTCAGTCAGCTCAATGTTTATCAATGATGGTGCTTTGGTCTTAACAAAAAGCTTCACTCCAAGTTTAACTGGCTCGTTATAAGGCCATCCGTAAACTGATGTCTGTGATGTTACTGCATGGATTTCAGAAGGGCCATACTTTTTGGCAGCAGTTTTGATGTCTACGATATTTAGAATACCCTCTTTATCCCGATAGACCAAATCGGCTTTACCGACTATTGTTAACGAGTCAGTAAGCTTGTAAATAATCGGTGTTTCTACCCCCAAAAGTTGATATAATCTTTCATCTTGCATAAGAAGCTTTATCATTACTTCAGCCATGCTGAACATAGCCTCTTTGCTTTTTGCCCCGTACTGGACATCCTTCTCTGGTGTTTGGTTCCAGCAAGAAGTGAATACCCGGAAAAGAACATCGAAGTCGAATTCGTGATTAAGGAATAATCCACGGTACCAAGCTTCAGAGACTGTATGGATAGCAGAGCCAAATAAAAGATTGGCAGATACACCATCTTCTCTGGGCAGATGCTCCACCTTATCGTAGAAGACTGCCTCTGGGCACATCTCTGTGTATTGTTTGACTGTAGAGAATGAGAGCGATTTGACAATAATTTTCTTCATAATTTCTCCTGTAAACGCAAAAAGCCCCAGTAGTGATTAGACTACCAGGGCTTAATTGCATGGGGTGTTAGTTTAAGTTACGCTGCTTTTCGGTTTTCCCCGTTTAAGCTATCAATGAGTTGACTACATTCCTTGGACGTAAGTTGTTGCAGTACCGCTTTACCAAAGTATTGGTTTGGCAGGGCTGAGATTTGTTCATTACTCAATCCGGCACGTTTACCCAACTGAAAAAGAAACTTGATTTGCTTCTCTGTGGCTGGACGGGGATTGTTGTTGTTGCTTTGGCTGTTAAATTTGCCAGGTTGTGTATTAGGTTGGCTGAAGTCGGGAATGGTTCGTGTGTTATTAGCTGGCAGACTGTTAAAAGCCTGGTCGCCTTTAGCGAGCGAAACTTGTGAAGAAACGCAGGCTCTTGCAGCTTGAAACAAAAGCCCAGCTTGTTGGTTAGGGTCTTCAGTATCCGGTATTTCTCTTGAGAGAGTAACAGAAAATCTTTGGCTACGGTATTGGTCTGGGCCTTTACCAGTTATATTGTCTGAATAGGTTGTTTCTAATTTCAAAAGGACCTCCTGAATAAGGGTTAAGTTTGCATTCAGGATTGTTATATCAGGTTTTGCGGAAAAATAACCACTCGTTATATTCTATTCCTAAAATCCGCTATTCGTTTTGGTAAATCAAATAAATATTCAAGCAAAAAATCTAAAAAGTACACAATATCATTAGCATCTTTTTTGTTTGCCATAACAGTATCATCACTCGGATGCGCACTATGGTTACCAGACTTCCTCAATTCATGAGACCATTCTATCATCAATGGTGGTATCTTTCCAGATTTCCCGAGTAATTCAATTTCTTGCCATAGATTGGATCCTTTACAACCAGCGTATCTTATTGCCATTTGTAAAGCTGAACGTGCCATCACAATACATGCATCAAAATGTTCATTTTTTAAACATTCATGAGTCTGTTTCCAATAACTTTTTATTTTATCAGGCCAATGTTCAGGTGGAGTGAACTTATTAATTGGCCAAGGGACTCTTCTATAATCGTAGGCATCTGGATAGTGCCCGTGTAAAGGTTTAGACCATAATACCATTGTAACATTAGCACAATTATTACACATTAGAACTTGATATATAAGTTCTTTTTTTGAATTTGGTTTGTGTTTGATATATTCATAGTCTACCTTATAATTACCAATATGTTCGCAGAACGAACATATTAAATCTTTGTTTGGGCCATTACCATGGATGAAACTCCACTCAGCCAAATCCCACCACGATGATAACACAATACATCTCCTTATATAGTTTTTGGGGTCAAAACATATTTCAATAAAACAACTAAATGCGAAGAAAATATTAACATTTTTTAAAAACCTTCAGCCCACCTTTTAAATTGTGCTGTTTCGTTATAAATCCCAATATTACCACCCGCATAATGTGATAATTTAATAAAATTATTGTTTTCGAATAAATTCAAAATATGTTTTACTAATGTAATAGATAGGCGTTTCTGTTCTACAATTTTGATACTATGTTGTAATTTTTCGTTTAGTATCGATAAGGCTACGATCTTAATTTTTGATACATAGTCATCAATATATACATTGGCATATTCCTCAAATCCTGCTGATAATATTTGGAAAGATGTAATACCCACAACCGCTTTTGAACAACGTAAAAAACCTTTCGCCTCTAATATTTCTAAAGACTCTTGAAGAGCCTTATCGTTATATCCCCGCTTTAGAAAATCAGGGGTTATTGAATTAGTAGAAAGATATAAATCACCTACCTCCATTGCTTTATCACAGGCCATCTTTAACAAAAGAACATCTTGTTTTTTTAAACCCGGAATATCAGGAATTGATTCCCATGTGTATTCAGGCGGCAGCCCCATAGTTGGTTTATCTGTAACATGAAAAATTGCTTTAATCACCTCTTGTCTCTCATTTTCATAATCTTCAAGATTCTTTATTTTTATCCACAATGTAGAGTTTAAAGGTCCTGGTATTTCACAATCATCAATAATTACGGGAATTAATTTTGTTCCATTTTTCATTCTACTAACAAAACCAGCATTGATTTCTTCTTTTACCCATTTTTTGATAATACTGTATTTAGATACGATTATAATAATTGCTTCTGCACTTTTTATACCCTCTTCAAATATTTTATCAACTAATGAATCACCTGGTAGCATCTCCCATTTATCAAGCCAAACATCCACTCCATTTTGACGCAGGCTTGTTGCAAAATTATTAACGAATCTTTCTTTATCTTCTGAAGCATGACTTAAAAACACTTTCGGTGCAACCATTGTTTTTTCCTTTTCAATTAATTATCATTTCATTTAAATCATGCAGTTACAGTTTTCTGCTTCTCAAATTCTGAGGTATTTCATTTAATAATCGGATATACCCCGCAGTCCCTTCCTTTCGTTCGAACCATTCTAGTCTTCCGTCGACACCCTCTACTCCTTCAAATCCTCTGGCTATATCATCAGCTACACTCTGTCCTTTAGCCTCTAAAGGGACTTGCTTGACAATCCGGATTTGCACAATAAGAAGATCTTCTAGGTCATCTATTCCTGAACTCTCTTTAAATAAATCACCATAGATACTTGCGTCCTCAACATACACTGTTACATGGCAATGCTGACTTTCTTGGAGAACTAAAAGCCAATCTTCTAAAGTTTCATGGTCGAAGTCATCTTGTTTTGCCAGGAACTTGTACTTACATACAATAACCTTCGCATCAATTTCACCACTGTTTATCTCAGGATGTCGAGCAAGAGCTTCCATGAATTCAGATTCTGGAACAAGCTGAGGTCTGCCATTATTATCAGGTGCAATTTTTCTCGCCTTTTCTATCTTTGTCCCATAGCTGCCATGCTTCCAACCAGTTGAAGGTATTGAGCCAATAACCAGATAATCCAGCCGTTCATTTACAATTTTTGATGTTTGTGCTCCACGAGCTCTAGCTTCCCTCTCTACTTGGGTCCTTTTAAGCTCTGCAAGTTTGCCTGTGAAGCAAAAGCTCTTTGCATTAAATACTATCGCATTTTTCTTATTCATACTGTATTATGCCGTATTATGGTCATCGATTAAGATGATGCATTAAAAATTATAGAAGTACCTTTTAAAATATGGATATTCCGAAAGTTTTTCTTAAAACAGTCTTTTTGGAAATTTCGTAATAAATAATCTGGAAAGGCTCTCGTAAGCTCCTCTATCTGGGTATGTATTGACGATGGAGAATTTAGGTAGATTAGTAAGTCGATATCAGTTATACCTTGGTAATCATATGAATTCAAATGCTCTGTCTTCTTCTTTACTGAGTCAATTATTAATTTCAATGACATTTCAAGCCCTTTGTTATCAATCCATGGAGCACCTCTTAGTGGCTTATTTGGGTCCTGGAAAGTCTCATGCAACCGTTTTTTCCCAATTTTTACTTCTTCTCTGAAATAACTATCAATAGGGTATTCACCTTTCCCTCTGTTTCTGGCATGAGCATATGCTTGATGATATTTTGGAACTACTGCCTCAGTAACTTCAATGCCATAACAGTGTTCAGGTTGATTTACTATAAAGTCAGGTTGCTCAGATGTGGCAAACTTTATTGGATAAGACAGACGGTTTCCAAATACACAGCAATTCAGGAATTTCCGTAATACCCATCGTTCTTTTTCATCTTTATTGTGCGAATCATATGAGACAGTGCAATTAATCGTAGAGAATTTATCTTCATAATCTTTTGCTGAGATAATTTCAATACTGTCACCGAATGAGCCAAAAAACATATAATCTTCCATTTATTACTAAAAAAGCTCCAATGCAATTTCAGTATCATATTTATCTATTTGGAGTACTAGTTTCAATAAATCGCCTTTTCCTGTTTTGATTGGTACCTATAGATAAGCTCCGCCATTACAGCGGCACCCTGTAAATCCGCCTCCTAATAATAAAAGCTTCAAAGGGCCTTCTGCCCTCTGGAATAGTTTCCTACAAGAGTCGTGAAACACTCATATTTAGATTACTAAAATATCAATTATTTGAGAAAAGTGGGGGATTACTGAAAAAATATGCAGTAGGGAGGGACTTTGCTGTATTCTTATTTATCGGTAGTGGTCTTTTATCGGATTATTAACCTCTGTACCCTCAATTTTCCAAGAGAGTCCCCCACACCTAACTCTTATGGAATAGATTCACCAAATGGCTTTTCTGTAATAGTAATATTACTTACACGGCATATCCTTGCGAGTAATGTATGTCCACCATAATCCAAGTTTTCGGAGACTACTACCTAATTGCAGCCTCTTCTTAAGTTCCTTGATTTCACTTTTCTTTGCATGATTCATAATAACCCCTTTGGTGAAGAAAATATTCCAATAAATTTTGTGTTATTATGTTGCTGCGGATCGAATAATATCGGCCTTGCTATTAATATAATATTTTATACAGAAAAAGAAAAGATAGATCTGTCAGCAGAACCCGTATATTGATTTTTGGACATTTCTACTTAACATCGTAAATAACTTTCTTCATGTTCTTAATAAATTGTGTTTTTTTGTTTTTATTGCCATTCACATCGTCTATGTAGCTATCAATTGCTTCAGATAGACATACAAACAATTCATCGACATAATAAAACTTGGTCTTTATACCCCTTATTTTTTTAATGCCAGGAAACTTTACTGCTGGTTTTAATACTGGTATTAGTCGGCAAATTCTTTTTGCCTTTACACCTTTTGAATCTAAACCGCCATAATGAATCAATGAGTTTCGGTGTTCAACTAATTCTTGAGATGTTATTTCTATTTTGTCGGGCATGCCCTTGGCATATTTCTTTAACCAATTACCAAGATTACTTTTCCCACTGTCGATAAAATAGACTGAATCAATTCCGATTAAAAATAGTTTTATTGACGATACATGAAATCCACTTTTTAAGCAATCAAAGGAACCTGCAAATAAGGCCTTGTATAATTCTTTTCCAAAGTCATTATTTTGTGATTCGATAAACATTATTTTCTAATATCCAATTTCATTCAAGATGAGTTAACCTTAATCCCAAGGATTTTCTGTGTAAGAATTTTAAAAATATTATTTACTGATGGTCTTTTGGTACAATTAGGATTCGGTATATATGCAAATTGTGGAGAAATACCCTCACGCTTTAAATCCATGGTTTTATCGAGAATAAGGATTCCTCCGACATGGTTGAATTGTCCATCCCTCCATAGTTTCTTATGAAAAATGGGTTCTACTATGGAATTGAAATGTCCGACTGTTTCTGCAGTGATGATATACAACGTGGTGCAATGCCTAGGAAGCTGTCTGGGTTTCTTGCAAATGATATCAGATATATAATATGCTTCCAATACTGGATTCATATTAAAACCGGAAAAAGCCCCACTACTTTTCTTTTCAAAAGGTGGTTGAATTGTATAATTCAGGAGTCCATTGAATTTATTAGTTCCCCAATTTTCATGATTAATAGAGATTTGGATTCTGTGTTTTATAAGATCAGTAATTTGATCTTTGCATTGCAACAAAAAATCAATACCGTCCTTTGACATTGAAGACGCTGCAAACTCATCTGAATAGTCAATGGAAAAATAACTTGTTTTACCGCTAAAATATTGCAGGAGCGATTGATAGATATATTCACCTGCTGCAAATATTTTGTTTTGAATTGAGCTAAGGCTTGTTGATTTGATTTCTATGGCTAATTCTTCATCTTTATGTTTAAGATGTAAGTCGTAGTTTTTGTCATTTTCAGGGTTATCTTTTTCCCTAACGACATTCATTCTCTTTTTCAAAAACTGGGCACAAAAGAATAGCTCATCTCGTTCAGATTGGTAATTATCGGGTATTCGTAATTTTTTAACTGAATTGTTTAATTTTTTCCCTTCTTGGCAAATAAGGATATCATTTCCTAACTGAGATAAAATGTCAAATACTGAAATGCCTCTACTAACAAGGTTGCCAATTACCGGATGAGTCCTAGCAGGGATGTTTTTTAAGTACCAGTTTGCATTGAATATTTCAATAAGCTTCTTAAATCCAGCTTCAATCCTATCTTTAGTAAGACCATTTCTTCCAATGTATCGCTTATTAAGCCACCAGGGGTATATATACCATTTTCCTGTTGTGTTAGCATAATTTGAAATATCGATTATGCTTGATAATAATTTATTTGTGGCCATTTATTAAATCATACTTTTTTTCAAAAATGCCAATCCAGTCTTGATGTCTATTAGATTTCTTTATTTGCTCAACTACTTCCTGTACACTAATCGCGGCAATACGACTTTTATGCTCTTCCGGAACAAAATCCATTAGAAATGGCATCAATCCTTTTTCTTTTCCATTTTTTCCCTTACAATAAAAGACAGGACTCCGTTCATCGCTTAGAAGGACAAATACACCATTCTTATCCAAGCTTAATAAGACCTCCCGAAAAAACTGATAATATGCACTGAATACGCATTGCTTCTCATTTTCCAATATTGATGAGAATCCATATTCCTCCAATAAGTCCCAATATTTTCTACCTATATAATGAAGGTAACAGCTTTGTTTATCATTTACCGGGTTTCGCCCATCACAATCACCACCCGCAAATACAGAGCATCCTCCGAATACCTTCTCTACTAACTTACTTTCGATGAAAATCATAGGTTGATCTTTTTCATCCTTTAGAACCACGTCAATTGATGTGGGCTGCCCAGAATCTTCATTGAACACTTTTCTGTCTTCGAACTCAAAAGCTCCAGACTTAACATCAATTGGCATATCAACACCTTTGGCTTGTAGACATTTCACCAAGGGAGCAAAGTCATTTCGCTTTATTAACGGTCCAATAAGGTTAAATACCATCGCCTGGCTGCTTAGTCCATGGTGGATATATTTGTGCAAAGGGTATGGCTTTTCATCCTTACTTTCATCTTTGCATTTTTGAATGTATTCGGCTACGTCCTTCAAAATCATGTTCTTTGGCCAGTCACTCCAATCTTTAAGGCAATAGGGTATGTTGGAATGAGGAATAAAACCCTTTTGTTTAAACCACTTTGTGGCTGCATTTCTTAATTGCTTTTCGAAAACTTTATGCCTTGGATAAGGCCACTGGCGGGCTAATTGTTTGCTGCTTGCCTTCAATTTTCTACCCTAATCTCAGTCTTCAAGATAAAATCAAAAATTTTCAAACCATCTATAATATGAATACCATTTTTCTTCGCTTTCTCCGAGGCACATTCCGAAAGTTTATCGGTTGTGTTAATGAGGATTTTTATACTATTTGGACGTTCTTCACTACTTTTAATTAGTTGGTCCACCCCTTCTTCATCATTCCAATCAGTCCCTGACTTCTTTTTGATCTGGATTAACAGTGTTGGATAATATTCAATTAGCTCGGAGAAAAATGGTAATGCGTATGTAGCTATTATATCTACGTCTGCACCCTTCTTATCATATTTTCTCATTGCCACTTTCTCATACCCTCTTGCTTCCAAACATTTCATAATTACATCTTCAAAGTAATTTGGATCAACGGTTTTTAATTGCTCAGCAATTGGACGTAGGGCTATTCGGGATATCTCATCGGTGATATCCTTGATAGTCTTTGAATGATCGGATGGTTCTAAATTGTACAATTCTCGGATTCGGTTCTGGAGTTCTTCACTCCAGACATTATTAATGGCACTTTGATAAGCTTTAAATTTTGAAGCAACCAGTTTTGCCTCGCCTGAAGAGTCATACTTATAATTTCTGGGATTACATATTTGTATTGTGTGCCTGAAATCATCCCAAAAGGTTTCTTTGCTATCGAAATCAAAACAATACCCTTCCTTAGCTTGGCATATTGTAAGTGTGTAGTTATTTATTGTTTTTGGGATAACGATGAGGTCATCTTTCTGTATATCAAGCATCCGGGAAAGAATTTTATATCTTCCATTTATTTCTTTTTCAGAATCCTTCCAAATACTTAAATAATTCTCAGCCCACACTTTTTTTGAAATACCAGTACCATTGTTACTAATAAGTTCAAGTCCATGATGCCCCCAACCTTGCCGAAGGACACCTTTTTTTAAAAGCTCATCCATTAACCATTGGTGGGCATCATCATAATTCACTCTAAAAATGAAATATTTACTCATATTCCTACCTTATTGTATTCCTAGCTTCTTTTGAAATTTTCACAATGGTCTCATATACCGGCAAATGCTTTGCGCCTGCAAACAGAAGACATTTTCTGGGTGAATGTCCTAAACAAGCCGTTTTTTTGTCTTTAGGTATCATTTCACCAACATACATGCGAAAATATAGGCCATTAAACAAAAATCCGTGCTGATGGTACCCTTTGTATTTAACTCTTACAGGGATTGTGAGAATTCTACTAAAGCTATTTTTTTGAATGTCTTTAGGCTGGTCCACAACGGATAAATGAACACATGTCTGGTCCGGGAAAGAAATCTCATTATTTAAATATGCTCTGAAAATTTCGTTGTATTTTTCAGAAAAAGTGTAGCTCCTTGCACAGTTATCCTTTGAAATGGTAGTCCGCCAAAAGATGCTGATTGCAAACTGGAGAAAATATTCAGTGTTAAGGCAACCACTTTCCACGGCAACTGGCTCAGGAGGATGGTGTACATCAGCCTCCTTAGCGTTATAACCTAACAGCTTATATAGGCGACACACTCCATCTTGATTGTATGTGAGTTTTGCTATATAATTTTCACATCCGTTGGCAAAATACTGTTCACACTGATGGCATAACAACGACTCTTTAATTTGTTTTGAAGTTTGAAAAGCGACAGTTCCGTTTATTGCAACAGGATTTGGATTATCCCTTGACGAGCTACGGAGTGCTTTATATCCAAATTTTGAAAGAATGTGGCTTTTTTTAAGTTCCGTCTGTTTAGTATTGCACCTAGCACAATTTCCAATAGTCACAAGTTTCTTCCAATTATCACTTATTCAGCAATCATTAAATTCATTTACTTGGCTTTATTGGGGGTTTTGCCTTGTTGTATAGCAATTTTCATATTCTTAGCTACTTCTTCAAGAATGCTCGTTATGTCTTCACCAGATGGAATTCTCTCATATTTATTAATGAAAGAGTCAATTATTAATTTTGGAAGCACATCTACTGACTCTTCAAAAGTAATTGCTAATAAATGGTCTTGAATTAATGTTCCATTTAGAGCCCACGCTCCGTCTGGTACAGAATTTTCATCATAGAAAGATGACTTTTCTGATCCATCAACTACATTTCCAATAAGGCTTTTAAACGTTGACATGGTTTTTCCTTTTATGATTAAGATTTTAAATGCTTTTCAAATAATGTAAATAATAAGTTTTTGTTTTTCCAAATCTTGTTTGTAAAATTGTTTGCATTTGTAATCGGTATCACAACTGCGAAGCCTTATTTGTACAGATTTGATACCTCCCTCCATCATTGCAGCCTTTAGAGCGCCATAGGCCATGATGAAAAGCTCTTTCCCATTATTTGTTTTTATACCTGGATTATCAATAATGATTTCTTTCAAATACTTTTTATGGAAAGGTAATTCTCCTCCATTGTGTCTGATAACAATCATTTGGTCAAATTCGCCCTTGGAGAAAAAAGTTTTTAAGTCACCTTTATCCTCAAACCATCTTTTAGGTGATTCAAGACCGCTCTATTTTATTGGGTTACATTTAGTAACCCAAATGGAACCAGTGTATGGTTTTAATATTATATCTACATCAAAGACGAATAATACTGTCTGATGATTGGGACTGAGGATGTTACTGATCTCCTTGGCGGTTCGAAATTTCCGGAAATATAAACCGTCGTTATTAAGCTAAATTAATCAGGATAGGATTTATGGTCAGTTTAGCATATTATTGAAAATATTTTTCCATCTTGTTTTTATCTTGTTCCTGGTAGTAGCTGAAAAATTTCTTCGAGTTAGGAAAATGGACATTTAAGTTGTTCATTGTAAATAGTGCTTCAAACTCAGCTAAGATTTCCTTAATGTTTTGGCTAACCATATTTACAAGAATTTCGTATGGTTTTATTATTTTCCTGTTTAAATTTTGAAGCCCAAAGCCATTGATAATAATTTCCTTTAAAAGATCGCCATTTTTTAATTCTATTGAGGCAACAACTCCCTTTCCAATATGTGCTAGGTACACATTACACTCTGAGGTTTCAAAAAACTCGTGAGGGGTTGTCGTTCTTGAAGATACTCGGAGTGCACTTAACGCTTTTTTTTTATCTCCCGCTATCACATTCAGATAAGCTTGAAGATTAGAAATAGATGATTGTACTTGTTGGGGATATCTACCCATATATCGTTCTGCTATTGAAAGTCTTAGTGCCGCCAATCCCTTTTTGGCATATTCTATTCTAGTCTTTCCATCTGCAGAACCACAAATAGGGGCGATGTGAGATGCTGCCCAGTTCAAACAATATTCCCACCTGTTTTGTTCTGGGCAGTATTTATATCCTTTCATATATTCTGCAATCGCATTTTCATATTCACCAAATTTTGTAAATACCATTGCACGGGATGAAAGCCATTTGGCGTATTTTTCAGGTTTTTTTTCCATATTATTTGGAATCTTGATTTCAAGCGCTTCTCGCAGCAATTGCTCGTTTTTTACTTCAAGCCCTAGCTTTACCGACCGTGAGTAGCGATAATATTCTTCTAATTTTTCCATAAATATCCCGATCCCACTTTTAATATTTCAATTTTTGTGTTTTGGGTAATTGTCTTAAACTTACTTGACCCCATATTCGGTCATTTATCCTTCCTTTTTTCTCAGCGCTCCCCTTATTCAATACAAATTATAAAATGGCATTTTGAATGCCCAATTGTGCTTATGGGGAATCATTTCTTAATGATTGCGGGAAGTTAAATGCGTCCCAATAGAATCCCAACCACTCTTTAATAAAAGCTTCTCTTTTTTGGTGGCATGACTTCTATCTGATAATAACTTTTTCAATGAATCAATATCAGCCTGAGTATAGATTTGACGGGTGCCATTGATGCTTTTTCCTGGAGTAAATAAGCCTCCCTTCTTACATCCCCAAAAAAGAAATGTTTGGTGATTCACGTTAAGCAACTTACTTGTTTGCCTACCGGTTCAAACCTGTTCTTTGAACTCAATAAATTTGTTTTGCAAAAGGCGGGTATCTTTCCCAAGTAACTTCCGAATCTTCTGAGCTTGCTTAGGCGGTGGGTAGTTTCGTCCATTTTCCCATCTTGTCCAGGTGTTCTGATCTACACCAAAGTTGGCTGCCATTTGCTTCTGAAACAGTCATATTTCCATTTCTTTTAAAAATCACCAGGAATGGCTCATTCATTCTCTGTTTAAATAAGGTGTCTTTCCTGTGAGTTCGGGGTATGGGAGGATAAATAATAAAGAAGGGTAAGCCTTTCATAATTACTCTCTTTTGTTTTGGTACCAAAAAGAACACAGTAATGATGAAAACTAATGAAAAATATTGGAAAGAATTGGGAGATGCTAAATATCGCTGTCCTTTAAGTGTTAAGAAAAAACAAAAAAACGCTATAATAGCGGAGGATGAGGGGCTCGGGAGTAGTCCTTTTATTTCAATAGGTTATGGGGTTTGGGACACAGAATGGACACAGGAATATTGATAAATATTGCGGTATATCCTGCTGAAAATATTTCCCTAAAATCATCCCCATGAGTCAGCGCAAATCGCATTCGGCTTGTTTGCATATTTCTTCCAAATTGGAAATTACAAGAGGGGTCAGCATTCCCGAAGAAATTTCTTTTCCATTAGTAAAATAACCATGAGCTAAAGCAGAATTATCAAGGTAGTGAATAAGTATTGCGGTGGGCCAGGCTATTCCGTTTCTCTTTATCCGTTTCATCAAATTTTGTGATACTTTCCCCTTTTCATTTTTTTGTTTAGCACTTTCTTCAAGGCCATGATATGGTACAACTAAATCAGCATTTACTGCCAGTTCCATGATTTTAGCTGACTGATTCGGAACTTTCTTTAGAAAAGCATTTAATGATCTTTTTTTATTTAACTTCCTATATATTTTCGCGGTTCTATTCCTGTTTCTTTTTGTGGACAACCGGCTATTAAATGAACGGTTCTTTATTCCGGGCATTACCCAAAAAAACAGAGCTTCCATTCTTTCGCCATCTTTAATTATAAATTCTCCACTTTTGTTAATATAAAGAATCTTGAAATGTTTTCCGTTTCCGAAGACATAAACATCAGAGGGGTTTTTTAATTTTTTTTCTTTCACATAAGTAATGATATTCCGGGCCGTCTGTACCCCGCCGTTATTTACAGATCCTAACTTTTTTTTGGCAAAATCTTCAATCCTGTCATATGAGAGGGTAAGGTCGGCATGATCAAGGTAATTTATTAATGCCTGGCCTCTTACCTGATGAATTAAATGAAGTTTTTTTTTGTTAAACAGCCATTGAGGCTCTATTCCTTTAATAATAAGATGAGTTTTCCATGTGGCTGGATGAGAACATCTCAGTTGAGTCAGGTACAGGTCTGTTAAAATTTTCATACTTGACCCATACGCCTTCTTTGTTAAAACACCTTTGACCCCGGCATAATTTACCCGATCATCACCAGAGAAAAATATTTTCACCGGATTTTTTAATCCAGAAAGTTTTACCTGATTAATCATATGTTTAGCTTTAGCTCCATCTTCATTTTCGTATTGAGCGATACTATCTAATTTTGCGAAATCCAGAGCCATGATATCCTCTGCGGAAAGACTATCCAATAATGGAGAACCTTTCAATGCTGGCATCTTTTGATTTTTGCATGCAAGCAGTAGAATCGAAAGTTGAAAAATAAAAAGATATAAGTGTTTCATACGTTTTGAGTATACCACATTAAATGACGGGTAGTTTAATTCTTTTCAGAGGATAGGAAATCATCAATGGTATTTATTCCAGTTTAAACATCACCGTGGATTTTTGGAACCTGTTTCCAATCTTTATCTGATAAATATATGTTCCCCGGTCATGTCTTTTTGAATCCCATATGATAGTATGATTACCTGGTTGGTATTGTTTATTACCCAGCGTTTCTACCAATACTCCTGATAAGGAATAGATAGAAATAGTAACCAATTGATGCGTTTTATCTGAAACGCCAAAAGCAATACTGGTTTGCTCTCCAAACGGATTGGGTGAATTCTGGGCTACAAAATCTTTAAAAGGAATTATTTCGGAAAGACTAACAGGCTGGTCCTTGTAAATAAAATAATGCGTTTCCGGCGAATATCCGGTTTCATATCCCCTGTTATTTAACGCCTTAACTCTCCAAAATAATTTTTTGTCATGAGGCAAAAGCCTGGTATCATCAAGTGAATCAATAATTATCTGGGTAATTTTAAGGGAGTCTCTTATCAAAGCAATTTTATTAAACAGAGAATCCAGGGAAAGCTGAATTTTATAAAAAATACCCTTCCCTAAATCAGGATCAATCGATGGCCTCCAACACAAAGAATTTTTCTTAAATAGATGTTTTCCATTTCCCGGAAGAATGATTTTAGGCGGTAGCGGCACGTTCTTGACTTTTAAGGCCCATTTGTGTTGGATTGTTACTATTCCATCAAAGACCAGTACTGTAATACTATCTACACCCGCTGATTTATAATCGGTTTTACATAAAAAGGAACTAGAGCTTCCCGTAACCGTTTTTACGGTATCACCATTATACAACCATGCATGGGTAAGCATGTCACCCATGTCAATGTCAGCTGCATTAATAGTAAACAGCAAAGAATCCATTTCCATTATGGTAGTATCATTTTGCGGTATAGCTTTATTAATAACCGGAGAATCATTGATGTTAACCACTGTAATCCTGAACTTAAGGGTATCTTCCAACTCCCCATCACTCACCCTTACGGTCACATCATGAAGGCCAACATCATCATTTTCTGGTAACCAGGATAATATTCCATTATCTATCCCAATTTTCATGGAATCAGGTGCATTCACAAGGTTATAGCTAAGTTGAGTATTCGCATCAATATCCATGGCAAAAACGGTATCGATATAATGAATATCTTCATTTACGGAGTTGGTTAATGCTTCAGGTTTTGAAATAATTACCGGTGGATCATTTTTATTTTCAACCTGGATTGAATACTTAATAGTGTCACAAAGTTGCCTATCAGAAACTTCTATTACGATATCATGTTCCCCAATACTTTCATTAGATGTATTCCATGAAATGATTCCCGTTAATAAGGTAACGGTCATTCCATCCGGCCCGGATAACAGAGTAAAGTATAGCGTATCCGTGTCACAATCAGATGCATGAACCGTATCACTATAAATACTTCTCTCATCAATATTTCTCATAAGAGAACTTATTTCACTTTCAAAAACCGGGGCATCATTGGTATTTTCAACAATCAAAGAGAAACTTAAACTATCAAATAATTCACCATCAGTAACTTCAATCATAAAAGAATGCAAACCGACATCATTATTGCCAGGACACCAGGTCATAATGCCGCTGATTGAGTCCAACAACAAACCGCTGCTTCCTTGTTGCAGTCTGAAAATCAGCTTGTCGCCATCTATGTCTGTTGCCGTTAATGCTTCGGACCATAAAGAATCTTCTAAAACATTCGAATCCAGAGAAGATGAAACTGTTGTAAAAGCAGGGGCGTCATTCCATTCAATAGTCAGGGTGGCCTTACCGTTGGCAATGCCAGTATTTCCCAGACTGTCTGTGGCTGTTACCAACACATCATATATACTCTGATTCAGTGGTCCTAATAGCCCGGCTTCTATCTTCCAATTGCCATCATCACTAATTGCGGCTATATATTTTTCTTCATTCACTGTAACAACAACTTCAGCTGTCCTATCATCAATCCGGCCCGTGAGTTCAGGACTTGCGATGCAGGATATTACAGAATTAAATGAAACATCAGGGGCTGTGGCGTCAATTATAAGCTTGTTACTATCTATACCTTTTTTCCCCTTGATGCTAATAGCAATGGCGGTCACATCATAGATACCATCAGGAAGACTATTTACGGTGTTTTCAGTAAGGACCCAAGTATTGTCACCATTATTCGTGGCGGTAAAGGCATCTCTTTCAACAACAATCAAAATCGTGGCCATAATATCATTTACGGTACCAATTAACTCAGGAGTCCGGTTATTTGTTGAAATAGGGGTTATTGTCACAACTGGCGGAGCTAGGCATTCCGGCTCTGAATCTACCCAATCTTCAGGACATTCGGTTCCTTTTATGGTTTGTTTGGATAATTCACCTGTCGCTTCATTACAAGAAAAACAATCAGTATCCAAATACCATTGCTTTTCATCAAAGGCCTTAAGCACATCAATTCGGCTGATATCACCGCTTAATACTTTTCCTGTCCTCTGGAGCAATTCTTCAATTTCTGTATTTTTTATAGGATGTCCGGCGTCCTTATAATACTGGCTGATGAGAGCGGCAGCACCTGCCACATGGGGTGCTGCCATTGATGTCCCTGATTTTGTACAGTAGGAAGTACCACAGGTAGAAATAATACTTGAACCGGGAGCATAAAGGTCCAGCCCATATCCTCTGTTTGAAGAGCTTCTAATATTATCATTGGTTCTGCCAGTAGCACCTACAGCTGTTACATATGGAGAACAGGCAGGATATGACACGCCATTTCGGTATGATTGATTACCTGAGGCTACAGTAATGGTGATACCTTTATCATAAGCTTTTTTTAGTGCATTATCCATCCAGGTTGGACAAGTAGATTCTGTATAGCTTCTGGAGTCACCAATACTGATATTAATTGCCACTATATTATACTCTTCTGCATTTTCTGCACACCATTCAGTAGCCAGAGACATTTTTGAACCGTAACAACTACCTCCGTCAGTGCATACCTGCTGGGAAATGAGTTTTGCTTTGGGGGCCATTCCCTTATACTTTCCATCAGCTGCGACAATACCTGCAACATGCGTCCCATGGCTGTTTCCGTTGGTGACTTGATCGTTGTTTGTGACATAATTGTATCCATCAACCACTTTACAGCCCGGACCAAAACATCCGCCTAAATCCGGATTGGTATAAGCTATACCACCATCGACAATACACACAGTCTGCCCGGTACCATCCATTGCCTGTCCATCAATTTCATACAGCCTGGCGGACGCAGCACCGACATAAGGAGCTGATGCGCTGAGTTCCTGCTGTAGAACAGGGTCTTCCATCAGTTCCACCACATTTTCATCAGATTCTAATTCGCTTAACTCTTGTTCTGTTTGGATATCTTTAACTTTGTTTTGCCAGCGGCCATTCACCTTTTTTCGGTTTTTTTCTTTAACCCATACCCGTACTTTTTTTCCACTTTTTACTTTTTCAATCAGTTCTGCCCGGGATTTTTTTAAAGCCTTTTGAATTTTGTTTTTTTTATTAGCAGGATTTTGCTTTGGAGATCCAAAAGAAGATGTTGGTAACAAAAAAAGAATTGTTAAAAACCCCACTACTACAGTTATTGATACGACCGTTCGCTTTATCATGAAATACTCCCTGATAAAATATATGATTCTCTGAATGAAAAGTTGTGCCCGTATTTAGAATTTAATATTTATTTTGTTTTGATGTCGTGATCTAGATCACATTTGGAAAATAAAAATATACATCACAACTGCTGCAATACTTATTAACCTTATTATATATGTGTATAAATAAAGTACCAAAAATAAATAATGTTTCGATTAATTATATAGTAATTAAAGTCTGTTATATATATGATAACAGACTTTAAAAAGTCAATTAAGAAATTATTGGAATAATATTATTGATGTATGTGGGATGCGAGTCCTATTATAGGATACCATTCTTTCCAAAGAATATTCAAGACATTTCAAGATATACAACTCACAATGTGATCCAGATCACATAACCGAAATGTAGCATTCAGTTTTAAATGGGTACTTGTGAAGTCTAGTGATTTCTTTTAGTTTTAGGCCAAAATCAGCAATAATTTTGAATTACTCAACTGACATTTTGATTTGAAAACCAATAAATATTTCAAATTGTATTAAATCGTAATAAATTGCTGTGATTTTGTGATCCAAATCACAACTGAGCATCCTGATTTCCCCTATATTGACTGTATGATGCTCTTATTGGTCAAATTACCTGAGATAAGAAAAATGTTTTCAATAATTTCTTTTATCCTTGAAATTCTGCTGAAAAGGTAAGAAAATAACAGAATAGTAATGTTATTAATAAAACTTCAAGGAACCATATGTCACGACTAATTAAATTAAAAACACTTTTACTCATTCTGCTGCTATTAACAGTAGCAATACAGGCAAAAGGAAAAAAATCCAAAGAGGTGCCTGTGGAATCTACTGATGGGAAAGCAGATGCTGATACCACTGAACTCTATATCTCGGACAAAGCGCCCCCAATAGTTTTACGGGACATTTTCGGCAGGCTGGTTAATATTAAAAATATTATTGGCAAAAAGAACATCATTGTCGCGTTCTGGGCCACTTACTGCATTCCCTGCCGGGAAGAAATGCCACAGCTGGAGAAACTGGCTAAAAAGTATGACGACGATGTTGCTCTTTTACTGGTAAGCGTGGATAAAAGAAAAAAGGGCCTGGTCTCGGGTTATATCCGCAGGCACGGTATCCGCTCAATCGTTCTTCTTGATGTTTACCAGCAGACACTTGAGCGCTACAAAGTTGATAAGATTCCTGCTCTCTTTTTAATTGATAAAAGCGGAGAAATCGTGTTTAAATCATCCGGTTACCGCTCTACCCGCGGTGTCAGGGAATTGCGTAAGATTTTAGAAATACTCATCGCCTACAAAAACGGAGCATCAGATGACTGCTATAGTACAACGCCTAAAGGGCGCAAAAAACAAAAGAGGAAATAGCATGGATACCAATAGTCGATATTGCCGGAGCCTTTCCTTCCTGTTTGTGCTTTTGTTCCTGTGCCTTTATACTGCAATAGGCCAGGAAGATACGCTTCTTCAGGAAGAAGCGGTGGTTCCCGTAGAGGACGTAGCAGTAGAAGAAACGCAGCCGGCATATATTCAGGAAAATATCTCCTACCAGAAAGACCGCCTGTTTGTAGCTGTTAATAATTTTATTGTGGACGGCTATGACAATAAGGTGGCCAATGTGCTTTCCGATCGGTTTCGCACCGAGCTGTTTTCAACAAATATTTTTAATGTAATAGAACGGGAACAGATGAATATGATTTTAACCGAGCAGGAGTTTCAGAATTCGGACTGTGTATCTGACGCCTGCCTGGTGGAGGCGGGGCAGTTGATGGGTGTAACCCATATATTTACAGGTACAGTAACTAAGATAGGTAATTCTGCAGCTGTAAATATACGGATGATTAATGTAGAATCAGGAACAATTGATTTTACCGCCAGTACTGATTGCCGGGCTTGTAAAGCTCAGGACCTGCTGAGAAAGCCTGTAAAAAAACTGATAGCCAAAGTTGTCAGGTATTTCAGGCCGGAAAAGGAAAAATCTGGTTCTTGGGTAAAAAAACTTAATACCTGGTGGTTTTACAGTGGTGTGACCGCTGTTGCTGCGACAGGGTTAGGGCTTTATATGTTTATGGGTTCAGATGATGAAAAACCAGTAGAAAAAACAGGCACAGTGGGGTTATCATGGTAAGATTAATCAGGACATCAGCTCGTTTCGTATGCGTAGCTTTAATTGCGTTAATCAGTTTTTCATGTATTAGTGATATTGTCGGCAAATCTGACAATTCATCTGACACAGGAGGGATTGCACCCAATATTTTATTTAAAAAAACAGCTCCGGCTATTGATGTACCTTCTGCTGTAGTTACAGTAAGGTTGCTAGTAAAGACCCCTAAAATAGATACTTCTGTGAGTGTACCATATAGTGCACATTATTGTGAGATTAGCAGTATTCCTGTAGGTGTAGCAAACTTTTCTGTAGAAGGATTAGATTTCAATGATGATGTAATATATCGGGCTGATACTCTGGTTGAGATAATAGAAAATCAGACAATCTCTCCAACAGTTAAGCTTGAGAGTACTAAACCTATCATGCTTTTGTTTACTTCACCACAGGACGGTAGTTCGGTTGGTACCCAGAGTTTAACTGTTAGCGGAATCACCTATTCAGATTTTGACATAGTGGTATTTAAAATGGATGGGACTGACCTTGGTATAACTGGTAACCAATGGTCCAGGACCGTTGAGCTTGATACAGGCTTGAATAAATTCGGCTTCTTTGCTGTAAATACAAATGGTGATATACTTAACGATACATTGAAGGTATCTTTTTATGAAAATGTTGTGGATGAAACTGCTCCCTTAATAACTTTTACCCAGCCAAAAGATGGTGATACTATTTCCGTTCAGAACATAACTCTGATTGGTACAGTCAGTGATGCTTCGGGTGTATTATCATTAATGATTGATAATAATAACGCCACGATAAGTGCAACAACCTGGTCATATGGGGTTACGCTTCAAGAAGGTGCGAACGCATTTTCCATATCTGCAGTTGATAATAGTTCGGCTGCTAATACAAGTCAAAAAACATTGACTATTCATTATAATCCGACAGTAGTCGACAATGAACCTCCATATATAAAAATAGATAACCCGGGAGAAGGTGATACGGTTTCCAATGCTTCTACCTTAATTTCTGGTACTGCTTTAGATAATAGTGGTCTGGCTTCAGTAAAAGTGAATAATCAGATTGCTTCTTTAAACAGTGAAGGGAAATGGACCCGGACTGTTACTTTAACTTATGGTTCAAATACAATAATCGCAGTAGGAGTTGATAATGCAGCGGGATCGAATACCTCTAGTGATACCATTACAGTAGTGTATGATACAACTATTGTTGATATAACTCCGCCTGTAGTGGAAATTACCAGTCCGTCAAATAATGCTGTTGTGAGTAGTTCGATAGGTGTTCAAATAAAAGGGAAGGCTAACGATGGCTCTGGAATTGCAAATGTATATGTAAATGGAATTAAGGCCGCATTTTCTAATGAAGAATGGTCGGCATCTATTACTCTCTCTGATACAGGTGCAAATATCATCAAGGTGATTGCAACTGATCTGAATGACAACAAAGATTCAGCAAGTATTTCGGTAATATATAATCCAGAAGCTGAAGATAAGACTCCACCAAGCATGACGCTTGTTTCACCTCAGACATCAGTAGCAGAAGTCGCTACCAATTCATATCTTGTCCGGGTATCAGCGACTGATATACAAAGTGGTGTTGCATCTGTGACTATTAATAATAACTCTGCAACATTAAATTCTGAGACTTATGAATACACTGTATCATTGCAGCAGGGTGATAATAATATTCAAATAATAGCTGTAGATAATAGCTCGGGTGCAAATAAAGATACAATGGATATTATCATTAAATATGATCCGAGTTTGTCTGATATTGACCCACCGGTAATTATATTGAAATCACATAGATCCGGAGAAACTATGAGTTTAGCAGAACAACTAATACGGATGGACGTAACTGATGCACAAAGTGGGGTTTTATCTGTGATGGTAAATGGGACTGCTGCTAATTTAAATACTGGTAAATATGAAAAAGCTGTTGTATTAACTGAAGGAAGTAATTCGTTTAAAATAATAGCCAGTGATAATAGTTCCAGGAAAAATAAAGATACGCTTGATATCACACTCATTTATGATGGCTCAAATGGACTTGTTGCATATTACCCTTTTAATGGGAACGCCAATGATGAAAGTGTGAATACTAATAATGGGGAAGTGAATGGGGCTGCATTGACGGAGGATAGATTTGGAAATGCAGATAAGGCTTATAGTTTCGATGGGACAGATGATTTAATTAATTGTGGGAATGATGGTTCTCTTGCACTTACAAAATCTATCTCAATTATTCTTTGGATTAATCCTGACTCGATACTTAAAGGAAGTCTCATTGATCGAGGAAGTTGGTTTGCTCGTCCTGGGTATGCAATATATTTTTTTGGAGATAGTTTAGGGATGCGATTTAAAGATAATGATACAACTTCTACTTCAAATTTCCTTTCAAAGAAAATGGGGGTGGGGAAACAAGATGTTTGGCAACAAGTTGCTTTTACCTGGGATATGTCAACTACTAATTTAAAAATATATATGAATTCAGAATTAAAGGGTACCAACAATTATAGTGAAAACATAGGTGTTTTGAATGGCGATTTATTAATTGGCAAACCAAATATGAGTAATGAAATATTTTATTACAAAGGACAAATGGATGATATTTACATATACGATAGGGCGTTATCTTCAACAGAAATCGATTCTTTATATCACCTTGGCGGCTGGCCGGCAACAGCTGATCCCACAAAATATTTGGTGGACTCCCGTGATGACCAAGTCTATAAAAAAGTAACTATAGGTACTCAAACGTGGATGGCGGAGAATTTGAATTATGAACCTTCTTCGGGAAATTCATGGTGCTATGATAATAATTCCTCTAATTGTGTTACTTATGGTCGGCTTTATGACTGGAATACAGCAGTTGCGGATAATCATGGTAATGGCTATGATGTTTGTCCGGAAGGGTGGCATTTATCTAGTGATAATGAATGGAAAACTCTTGAGATGGCCATAGGCATGACTAAAGCAGAGGCTGATAGTACAGGCTACCGTGGAACAATAGAAGGCCAAGAACTTAAATCAATATCTTGGGGAGGTACTGATATTCATGGTTTTAGTGTCCTTCCTGCTGGCAGACGATATGGTGGTGATAATGAATTTGTGGATAATGGCAATTTAGCTTGTTTCCTGACGGGTACGAGCTACCTTCCATCCACTATACGGATTCGCACCATTGGAACAACCAATAATGGGGTGTACCGTTCTTCGAGTACAGATGTTTGGGGGTACAGTATTCGCTGCATCAAGGGCGAATATTTAAATAATCCACCAACTGTCCCATCACCATCTTCGCCGTTAAATAATGCTACAAACCAAGAAACCAACATCAATTTAACCTGGAGTGGCAGTGACCCTGACGGTGACGCACTCATATATGATGTGTTCCTGGGTACAAACAATCCACCTATAACCAAAGTTTCAAATGGACAAAGTAATGCAATTTATAGTGCTACTAGTCTTAGCAATTCTACTACTTATTTCTGGTATGTGGTTGCCAATGACGGAAGTGCTACTACACAAAGTAGTGTACGGAGTTTCACAGTTAAACCATCACCATGGACATGTGGAGACAGTTTGATAACCGACAGTAGAGATGGTAAAACTTATCAAACAACTTTGATAGGCACCCAATGTTGGATGGCGGAGAACCTTAACTATGACACAGCAGATGCAGTTGGAAGCTGGTGTTTTGAGAACACTCTTTCATTTTGTAACACTTTCGGCAGATTGTACAATTGGAATACAGCTATGGCTGGTGCTACATCTAGTGACTTGAATCCTAGTGGTGTAAAGGGTATATGTCCCGAAGGGTCTCATTTACCAAGCAAAACAGAGTGGAAAAACTTAGAAAATTTTACTGGTGACCAATCTATTGCTGGGGAAAAACTAAAAGCAACATCTTTTGATGGAGGTACAAATAATTTTGGTTTTACCGCACTGCCATCAGGTTTTCGCAACACAGATGGTTCGTTTCGTGGTATTGATTCCAGTGCTTACTTTTGGTCAACAACACATGTAGTTTCTTATCAATGGGCATGGTACCACTCATTACAACTTGGTAAGGACAATATGATTTTTGTTGGAGATTGGGATAGTCGCGGATACAGTATTCGATGTATAAAAGATTTGGATTGAACAGACGCTCTAAGTGAGGATGACTGTTAGTACATGTTTAGGCTATTGAATTCTTGCTGTGATTAATGCGGTAGGAATGATTGGTCATGGACTTAGAGAAGTTGGTATTTATCTTTCCTTTTGCATCTCTTGCGTAACCGTTCAATTAGACACGTCTGTTGAAGCCTGATTTTGATTTTTACCTATTACCCCTTTTCACCAAGGAGTAAAACATGGAAGAAGCAAAAACAGAACGCAAAAATTATTCAACCCCGAAATCAGATCAGGAAATCACAGAGATAATCAAAACCTTTGAAGAAAGTTGCTTGCCGCAAAAGAATTTTTGCAATAAGCATGATTACAAGATTGCAACGTTTCATTATTGGATAAGAAACTGTTAAAAAAGAAAAATTCCCGATTTATCAAAATTGCTTGAGTTTAGAAAGAAGTAATACCATTAATTACTCCGACCCTTAAACCAAACCAGAATCTGCCAGCCCATAACACCACAGTTTTCGATTTCAGACTAAAGTGTCCACTATTTCGTAAGAACTGATAATATTAGTTTCTCAGTGAGGAAAAGGCATAAATATACCAATTAGCAATTGTCCAGCAACGCAATATGCAACCACAAAAGGTCTAATGATTGACTATGAGAATATGGCTGGATGGAAAGGTGTAATCCTTCTTGGTTCTTATATTAGCACAGAGTAGGGGGGGATTTTAATATCCAGTCTATTAAGGTGAGAAGATAGAGTTGTATTTATTGCTTGAAAGTATAATTTTACTGACATCAAAACTGACATCAAAAATACCCCGATTTTTCATTCTTTACCTCCATTTACCTACAATAGGATCAAATCACCTCAAAAACATTCTTAATCTTAACGCATTAAAATTAATGGTGTTATGCGATAATCTTGAATTATCGGTGACTTTTAAAAGGAAAGGGAATGGTGCCGAAGAGAAGACTCGAACTTCCCGAAAACGGCCTAATTCTACCTTAAGTCTGATTGACTAAGTTTTTTTATTTCACAATTCTTTTTCTAAACCAGTTTCTACCAACCAGTATCACTCGGTTTACTGTTTCAAGCTATCCACTTATTCGTAAGAATTGATAATCACTCGTCGCCCCCCTTATTTATCAAGCTATAATAGGAGTGAATTTCTCAATTTTAATAATTTCTTGTATTTCTAAATAATCTGAACACCAACTGAAATTCTACTGCTGGTATCCATATATCGAGTTTGTATTCCTTATGCGAAAATTTGCCGTTATCATCATACCTGTGGGTTTCATTGATGTGTTTATACAAGCCCGCCCCGAACCTGAGGGCGAAATTGCTCGGGAGGTTTTTTTGCCATCGGTATTGACCACCCCAGAGGGGGAGCTTGTAATATACCCTGTCACCATGGCTTCCATCTAAAATTTCATAACTCATCGAAGAGAAAACAAAATCATGGTAATTGTTTTTGGAGCTTACATAACCAACCGATATCAGAGGTGAATTTAATCTCATTACCGGTAGCTTTTCTGCTTCATTAAAGTATAAAGGAAAAGTCGGTATTGAGAGGGACAGTGAAAGGGGAAACTTTTCTGAAGGTATCCATCGCACTCCATGCTCTGTGCCTGCTATTCCAAGATTGATTCCCACCCCTATCCCAGATTCTAAGAAGAGACATCTTGGCCAAAACTCAGGCAAACCTATTAATCGGTTCCCAGGGGTTAGGATGTTGAAATGCATGGAAATGCCAGAATGGATTTGGGGAATAATCATCCTATTCACTGATTCCGATGTATCGGGCTCTTCGCTGCTACGCAACATCCAGGGGCCGTTATTAAACCGTTCCTTGGTGTAACGAGTGGTTATGGAAAAATCTTTCACACTTCCTGCCAATATGCCCAAGGAAATGTTCCAGGAAAACCTTCTTCCGGTCCCAAGGTATTTCTCTAGGAATATCCTAGAGGAAAGAGCTTTAATCTTAAAATATCCGCTCATATCCACGAAGTCCTTGTGTTCATGTATGTCGACTAATTCCCCTCCAATCATTTTTCCCGATGAACCGCCCCCTCCGACATAGCTTGATCCTCTGGTTTTAGTAAAACTTCCGTATCCAATTTTCCACCCACCTCTCCAACTTATCCCATTCATTGATATTGCCAGCCCCCCCATAAGCTCCGGGTCAAGCCCCTTTTTGATATCCATGTCAAATGCACTGGACATTATTTCACTCCAGTATACTGAAGACCATGCTCCGTATTCAAACAATGATGAGGGGTATGGCTGGAACCATGCAGTCATCTCGTTACCGATTATTAGAGGCGGTGCAAGATTAGCATCTGTGGAAACGCTGAAACTAAATTTATCTAGGACGTCCGCCCTGAGAGTAGGCGAAACAGTACAAAAGAGCATGAATAGTACTGACACGATCAGCTTAATATTGCTTTTTACATTCATTTTGTTTTTGGGCATCTACCTTGAGTCCTTTGACTTCACCTTTTATAAATGTATAAAGCGAAAGTCTAAGAGTGTGATACCCTCTGAAATAGTTTCCTACAAGAGTCGTGAAACACTCGTATTTATGTAATCAAAATATCAAATATTTGATTAAAGTGGGGATTACTGAAAAAATATGCAGTAAGGAGGTGATTTGCTGTATTCTTATTTATCGTTTACTGGGTCTTTTGGGAAATAGAGCCGATT
>JADFYW010000149.1 GCA_015232855.1 Fibrobacteria bacterium | reverse complement strand
GATATCTTTGGGTTCTTTAATCCCGCTGCCAAAACCAGATGGACCTGAGCGATTAACCTGAAAATACCCGTGGGTTCCAGTTATCGCCTCCAAAAGAGCAGTATGGGGTGTTTCGATAGTATCTTTGAATAGTCCATCAAGCGGATCTTGTTTGTTTTCAATTGATTTTTTTAGCTTTAACTTTGGTGTTAGCTGGGTTTTTTAATATGTGTAAAGTCTCAATATATTTTTTGTTTCCAGTGTGTTTGTTTGCTGTTTTACTGTTGTCCTGTGATTTTGAAAGAACGAACCTTATTGATCCGGGGGCGGATGGGTATGTAGGTGATTCCAGTGCTTATGATAATAGTACTCCGATTTATAATTATCTCGGGTCCTATGATTCTCTTTTTACCGATGTTGATAGTGTTATAATCAGTGGAACGGTATTTGATGCAAACCAGGCAGTGGTAAAAATTAATGGGCTGAAAGCCGAGATGGCTTATCCACATTGGAGTGGATGGGTTAAATTGGCTGTTGGTGCAAATATTATTGTGGTACAGATCAGTGATAAAAGTATTCATGCCAATACAGTGGTTGATAGTCTTGTAATTTTCCTGATTGCCGTACCTTCAAAACCGGTTAATGTGGTATTGGAACAACAAGGAAGATATATCAAAGTAAATTGGACTGATAAATCAAGTAATGAAAAAGGGTTTGAAATAAAAAGGAGTACTGATAATGTTACGTTTAGTGCTCTTGGGGAAGTGGGTCCGGGAACAGGAATCTTTATTGACTCTGCTGATTTATTACAATCAACCCCTTATTATTATGTGGTAGAAGCCTTTAATGACGCAGGAAAATCAGGAAACTCTTCTTCTAATGTGATTGTTTATTCGGGTGTTGTTTCCTCTGACACTACCGGCCCAGAGATAATATTTATATATCCGGAAGAAGATACTGTGAACACATCTCCTTATCCGGTTGCTTTGCAAGTTGAAGATAGTAATGGGGTCGCCTCAGTATATGTTAATGATAGTCTGGCCACCAAGATTGGAGATTATTGGAGGGTAGACGTTCCCTTAACAGGAACCTCTGAAAAACTTCGGGTAGTGGCTGTGGATAATACGTTGTTACATAACCGTACCGAAAAAGAAAAACTGATAAAATATGTTCCTTCCGCCAAAGATACGAAAGGACCTGTTCTCACTTATCGCCCTCCGACCTTAAAGACGGATACGGTATCAGTGAATACTTATAAGGTTACTTTAGATGTTTTTGATGGGTCAGGAGTCAAATTTGTTAAAGTAAACGCCACCTATCTGGGATATGCTGAAAATACATATTCTGGCGTTATAAGCCTCACAGAAGGGACCAATACGCTTATGGTCATATCAGAAGATAGTCTTGGCAATACTACCGAAGACAGTCTTATGATTGTTTATGATACAGATAAAATTGATGAGACTGCACCTGATGTGCAAATTACCTCTCACCAGAACAATACAATCGTTGCAACCAGGATAATCACGCTTTCCGGAACGGTGTCTGATAATAGCGGGGTGGCTACGGTTAGCCTGAATGACAGTTCTATTATCTTTTCAGAGCCTGATTGGAGTACGGAGGTTACGCTTATTCATGGGTGGAATCCCATTGTGGTGAGTGCAACAGATAAAAGCGATAATAATCTTGCGGGGATGGACAGTATTAAAATCGCTTATAATATTCCTCCCCATTTTCGAAGTGTGAGAGATACCATTGTTAAAACAGGTGAGGAATATCGCATAAAGATTATTGCCGATGACCCGGACGGGGATGTTTTGTCATTTACCTGGGGGCAAAACATCAAATTAGCCACTCCCGAATTTACACCCAAAGGGGATACCGTATCCATTTCAAAGTATATTCCCCTGCAGGCCGGAGTTGACAGTTTTTTCATAATTTCAACGGATTTCTTTTCTGCGGATACAGTCCGTTGGGTGGTGAGAGTTAATAACCCGGTTGCAGACACCGATTCCAGTTCTCCTGAACTTTCTTTTAGTGTGGATACGGTTGAGGTGATCCTGGGCTCTTCTTACCTCGATACGGCGGTATCCTGCTATGACAGTAAAGATGGTAACAGACCGGTTGTTCGTTCGGGTCTTGTTAATACAGACTCTGTTGGCATGTATGTAATTAATTATGATTGTAGTGATGAAGCTGGTAATGCAGCGGGTACCGCAACTTTATTTGTTCATGTGATACTAGCGCCCGACACATTAAGACCTGTTGTTACACTTGAAGGAAAGGATACGTTAGAGGTGATGTGGGGAGAAAATTTTACTGACCCGGGGGCTAACTGTGTGGATGAACGGGATGGCGATCTTGAGGTAACGGTATCAGGAACCGTTTCAACATTTTCTCTGGGTACCAAAAAGTTGTTCTATGATTGTATTGATAAGGCGGGAAACAGGGCAATAAAGATACAAAGGGTGGTTATTGTGAGAGATACGGTTAAACCCGTAATCACTCTGGTAAGTCCCAATGATACTGTGTTTCTTATTCAGGGTGAAAATTATGCAGACCCGGGCGTCAGTTGTACAGATAATAAAGATGGTTCTTTATCCAGTCGCCCAAATTTTTGGCCGGACTCCAAGACCGCATTAGGGGTCTATGAAATTATTTATTCCTGTACTGATGTCATAGGAAATGTTGCCGTTCCAAAAACCCGTATTGTCAAGGTTCAAGTTGCACCGGATACAACAAAACCGATAATAACATTAGATGGAAACGATACACTGGTTTTTATTTTACGACAAGTGTATTCTGATCCAGGTTATCATTGTACCGATGATAGAGACGGGGACATATCCATTACTCCTACGGGTTTGGTAAATACTGACTCTGTCAGCCAATATGAAATTTTATATACTTGCAGTGATCAGGCCGGCAATACGGCAGTACCCAAAACGCGTATAGTGAATGTTATTGATAACACGGGTATGTTTACTGATGTGCGCGACAGCAAAAGTTATAAAACAGTCCTGATTGGCACACAAACCTGGATGGCTGAAAACCTGGCTTACCTGCCGCAAGTGGATTCTGTCCATCATGGTTCAGAAGACATTGCCACAGGCAAATATTATTATGTCCAGGAATATACACCGACAGGAGCTACAGAACCGGAAGAAGTTGCTAATGCTAAGGCCATGAGTACTTATCAAACCTATGGTGTACTCTATAATTGGAATGCGGCTATGGATGGAGCAGCTTCAAGCTCCGCCTCACCCAGTGGTGTTCAGGGTGCCTGTCCGGATGGCTGGCATTTGCCAAGTCATCAGGAATTTTTAGCCCTGGAAAGGTATTTAGGTATGGACTCATCCAGTGCTGAGTATATTGGCTGGCGAGGTACTACTGAGGGGGAAAAACTAAAGGTTGCAGCTTTTTATGGAACTGATGTTTATGGTTTTGCAGCTCTTCCTGCAACCGGGCGTCGTTATCTTGGATCATTCTTTCCTCTTGATGGTTCCTGTACCTACTACTGGTCATCAACACAATATGATTCTGGTAAAGCGAAAGTCCGTCTTCTGGATATAGACCAGGGGGGTATACTCTATAGTTATCCGGAAAAAACCTATGGATATAGTGTGCGCTGTGTAAAGAACTAATTGTGACCAGATCCATGAAGCCATGGGATCTACCTGGGAAAAGGGTTTAATGAGACAGCTCAAGTAATCATGCGATAATTTTTTACAGAAATAGAAACGCCTATGGTTAAACCCCCTAAAGATGTTGGAGCTGTTCATCTTTATCAATTCCCAATAAACATGCCTTATACCCGGGATTCAGCTAATGTGAAAGTAATTCTCAACAGCAACGGATTGAAAACCATGGTTTCATAAGTGAGTGAAAAAGATGGTGTCGGGCGATGACAGTCGTATGTTAATTACAAAATGATTCCAGCATCATTATTGAACAGAATCTAATGAGGAAAGGACTTCTTATTTCTTCTGTTCCGTTGTAATGCGGCTTTCATAATCATAGGTTTTACATATTCCCTGTTTCGGGTCGCATACCGTCTGGCGGGTGAGCTTGTTTTGTACATAAATGCTCAGTACCAGTGTATCTCCTGCGGGGGTGAGGATTATGCTTGGACCATGGAAGATAGTATCCTGGCCATTTACCTGAATAGTTCTGCTCATAACATTTCCTGTCCGGGGGTCTTTGTTGGTGAGTGTCACTGTATTTTCACAGGAGAGGGTGAAGATGAGTGAGGAAAAAAGGAATAGTTTGAGCATAATGGGTCCTGGCTTAGAGTAAGTTAAAATCAAGGTTAATATACCATCCTGGGGTAAAATTGGCATTTTACCTTACCTGAGAGATTACCCTACCAGAGTATTAAGTACTTACTCTATTATTTGAAATAAGACTGTCTTTGCAATTTCTACCATATACCGTAAAAGGCAAAAATAGTCATAAGAAATATGCAGTTTTTGCGGGTATTTCCCTTAAAATCATTCCTGAATAGCAGTATTTTTTTTACATTCTGATTAGTTACTAATAAGAATTTGTTAAGAATGTCGTCTATCCAAGCTTAAAGGGTTTAAATAAGGCTAATTTTTTTAAATTATTGCTTATAACTGGATTATTCATTCTTGTAGAACATTAAAAAGGGGCATGTAGATAATGAAAATGTTTTTTAAAGTACTCTTGAGCTGGTTCATGGTGCTGAACCTTGTTCTGTCTGTCGGTTATGCGGCTGGTAAAAATATCAAAGCTTCCGCCTCGTCACCTCCTGCGGTTCAGGAAATGGAAGAGGGCACTCCGGTATTTAAAACCTCCATTCATATTAAGTCCCACAAACCTTACTGGTGGGTTAAAACCGCTGGCATTAAAGATAAAGCTGGTAAGAGGTATTGCGCGGAAGATAAATCTAAAGGCAAAAAGAATTCCCGCATTATTTTAAATGAAGTGTTTGTGAGTTATCCTAATATGAAGGGTGAAAATGGTTTGTTTAATGTGAAGATCCATTCTAGTGAAGCCTTCAATGAAGTGAAAGACATGACGACTTGTACTTATACTGCAAATATGTTTTATCGTCATGGCAATACCGATTATAATGTAAAAAATACCTTTGTTCTGAATTTATCACCCTCTGCTTCAGCCGAAAAAGAAGTACCTAAAAAGATCCTTACTCCTCAGGTATCTCAAGCTCCGGAAACAAAGGTTGCACCTGTTAAAAAAGTTGAGGCTCCCAAAAAGGTCGAGAAAAAAGAAGAACCAAAACCAGCAGTTAAAGTCGAAGCTCCCAAAGCTCCAGAGAAAAAAGTAGTACCGAAGCCCGAAGTTAAGGCAGAAGCGCCAAAAGCTCCTGAAAAGCCCGAAACTCCGAACCCTGTTATAAAAAAAGAAGAACCGGTTAAGGCTCCTGAAGTAGCTGAAAAAGCACCGGTAAAGGTAGAGCCACCCAAAGCAGCTCCTGCAGCTCAGCCAAAAGTGTTCCAGGCAGAAGACATGGCTGAACCTGAAAAGGTTGAAGTCAGTGAGGATGTAAAACTTGCTATGGTCAAAGAAGAACCTGTACAGCCTGAGGTGACTATTAAAAAGCCCACTTCAAATTACAAGAAGGGTATAGACGCTTTTAAAGCAAAAAAATATGCTGATGCCGTTGCAGCGTTTAAAAAGGTTCCCGTGCCAAAAACCCGTCAGCGGGGTGTGCCTGAGCGGGAAGAATTTGTAAAAGCTTCTTTTTACAAAGGTATGGCCTATCAGAAAGAGGGTAATTTCAAAGATGCTGCTAATGCCTATAAAGATGTTTTAAAGTATGAAAAATATTTTCCTTTGGTAAATATGAATCTTGGCATATGCTACATGGAACTCAGGCAATATGCCAAGGCTCACAAATCTTTTGATAAGGTTATTCGGGACCAGAACAGGATTTCACCGGACCAGTATGATGACGTGATGCAGCGCACCCGTTATTTCTGGGCAATTACCTGGACAAGACTCTTCCGTGCCGCTTCAGACCCTGATAAAGCCCTTTATTTTAAAAGGCAAGCCAACTCTAAATGGCAGGAATATAAATCATGGTTTGGCAAAGATAAAAAGTTCAAAACAGCAAATGAACAGGCTGACCTTTATATAAGCAGTTTGAAATAAAAGGGAGGCTTCTCCTTTCAATGCAAATGATTATTATTTCCCATCCCATTAGTGGGGTGGGATTTTTTATTGGAAGAAGTTTTTTTAAAAGAAGAAAGCGTGCTGGGGTGAAAGAAAATTATGAATTATGAATTTGGAATTATGAATTACAATTTGCGTTTTGTTGTTAGATTGTGACTTTTATCAAAATTTACAATTTAGAAACGCGTAATTTTTAAGTATTCTTTTTAAATTCATCATTCCTAATTCCTAATTTCTAATTATTCCCCCCCCTCATGAACTTCTTCCTTCTCTTGTTAATTTCCCTCATCTGGGGGAGTTCATTCATTCTTATAAAAAAAGCATCTGTTCATTTCCCGCCGGCAAGTCTTGGGGCTTATCGTATGTTGCTGGGGGCGGTTACCTTAGCTATCATCTGGAAGTTCAGCTCTATTAAAAGTGGCTGGGAAAAAAAATATATACCGTTACTTTTACTTTTGTCGGCAACGGCGTATGTTATTCCGTTCCTTATTCAGCCTTTTTTAATATCTCGTTATGATAGTGGGTTTATAAGCCTTATTGTCAGTCTTATCCCTCTTATTACCGTCATTATATCTATTCCCATGCTAAAAAAACTCCCGAACCGCTTTGAGCTTATGGGTGTTACGGGTGGGTTTTTATGTTTGCTAATTTTGTTTAAAGATGGGTTGGATCGTTCCATATCTTTAAAGCACCTGTTGTTGTGGCTTTTGGTACCGCTTTGTTATTCAATAGGAAATACCCTGGTTAAAATGAAGTTCCAGTCGGTGCACCCTCTGGCGGCTTCTTGTTTGGCCCTGTCTATGTCAGGAACGGCGCTCTTTCCTGTTTCTATCACCAGAGATGTGATTTCAACTCAGGGGAGCTTTTTACAATCGCTTATTGCTTTAATTTTCCTGGGTGTGATATGTACGGGATTTGCTACGGCTTTGTTTTACATTCTGATTTATCGGGCAGGTCCGGTTTCTGCGGGAATGGTTGCCTATATCATTCCTTTTCTGGCACTTTTTTGGGGCTGGGTTGATGGAGAGAGTTTATCCATATATCAGTTTTTGGCTTTGGCTGGCATACTGGTAATGGTATGGCTGACACAAAAGCAGCCTGAAAAAACTAAAAGACAGTTCACTAGAGTAGTGTCCTAAACTGTATAGTGTTTAAAGTTGTACCAGTCATCCTAAAATCGATGATTTGGTGGATTATCCTGTCAAGCCGGGTAATGACGAGAACAGTAAAAAATATTTAAGCGATTTAGGACATACTACTGGTTGTTAGAACTGTACTTTGAAATTCAGAGACGTGCCCCGGCTGAACTCGTTTACTAATCCTTTGAGGATGAGTTTTTTGTCTGCAGGTATTTCTTCAAAATGTAGACCGATTTTATAGGCACCGACAATTTCTGCACAATACACAATCTGGGCTTTTACAGTCAATTCATTAATGGTGACTAATCCCCAGGCGCCTTTTGTTTCGACATTGGGATGTAAGATGGCTACACCCGATTCACTTAAATCAACTAGTCCCATATCTATTTTATCAGTTGGTTTTAAAAACTCTACGCGATCACTTCTTTTTTCTACCATGGTCTTATCCTTTTAATTACACCGGTTACGCATCGGCTCATATATTGTTTTATGTTTAAAATAAAAAAATATACCCCCCTTGGTCGAGCAGAAAATGCAACTCTAGAAGCGATAGACCAGTTCTGTTCCTGCTTTGTTACCCGTATAGTATGGCACAACCTCAGCTTTGGCTGTTTTCCTGCCATTCCCGGAGAAAAAATGTTCCCGGTTAAATTTTTTGGCTGATTTATAGGCATCTATAATACTCCAGACATAGGTGATACCCACAACCGTGAAAGCGGAGATATTAATCGCTTTTTCACGGGTATTGAGGTGAGACATATCATAATCGGTATAGTCAACGGATAATGAATGCAGGTTATGGTCTTTGTCATAAATTTCTATGGTTTTAGTATACTTGGCGTAATAACTGATTACTCCACTTGATACCAGAAACGTTCCTGCAAACAGGGCTGCTTTTAGGTAATTGCTTTGATAGAGCTGACCCAGGCCAGGGAATGTTATAGACAAAAAAGCACAAAGTTTTGGGTCCTGGGGGAAAATGAATTCTTTTTTGGTTAATTGCTGTGTTTCCACTTCGGGCACAAAAATTGTTGTCTGTTTTGCCGGGGGAGGAGTGGGGGCGGAGGTGACTTTCTCTGAAGTTTGAAGTCTGGAAGCCTCTGTGGGTGAGAGTGAATCCGTTGCTGGATTTTTTGCTTCAGGTGTTTGGTTAAGGGACACCTTCTGTATTGCCACCGGGGTAAGAGTAGTACTGTCCTGTTCTTGTGCAAAGCTTGTGAAGGTGTATAAGCTGATAAAAAGAAAATAAATAGTAAGTCTCATTTTTGTCTCCTGAAACAAAATATGACGAAGACCCCTGTAGGGATCTTCGTCTTGATGTATTGTCTAATATAAATCTTAGCCTGCGGAATTCTCCTCCGAATTTTCATTATCTGTTACTTTCTGGCTGTCAATTTCATTTCCGTCTTCATCGTAGAAGGTTGCGGTTCCGTCTTCATTGCCTCTGGGTTTTTGATAATAAATATATTTTCCTGTGTAATCATATCCTATTTTTAATGTGCACTCTTCTTCTGTAAGGGAGCGGTCTTTGCACTTTCTCTCTCTGTAGACGGTACCCTCTTCCCGGTATTCATAGGGCTCATCAGTTTTGGGGTAATTTTCACCGAAGTGTTTGGCTACGATGTAGTACTGTTTATCATTTTCACCCAGTCCTGTTTCGTCTTTTAATGGAAAGTGGGTAACGCCCAGGTTATCGCTCCAGTTGCTTTCATCCAAAGAGGTTGTATTGTTATGAAAAATTTTGATTTCAATTCCCAAGGTATTTTTTTCTCTACTTTTGTCATAGTAATCCATGCTTCCATATTGCACATAATCATCGTCTTCTGCTGAGTAAATGATTGAATCTACAAAGGCTGTGGCCGAATCTCCCACGTTGTATTCATCGTTATCTTCTCCCATTCCATCCATGGCTTTAGTGACTACCCCTTTCCAGAATATACGCCGATCGTTTGAAGGAATCATTACCAGGCCGCTAACATCAGCTTCTTCACCGACCTTGTCGCCTTTGCTGTCTATCTGAATCTTTTTATTGTGCCCCATAAATGCCCAGAATCTGAAATTCTCAGTGTTGAGTTTGGAATTTTTATTACCAATGTTGATAATCACATGGCCGTTTTTTACTTCGAAGTTGTCGGTATCGTTTACCATTTCAGCATATAAAATTGAGTCCCCTGCCTGTAACAGCTTGCTTTTATTGGCTTCCACAAATTCTTCTGAGAGCCAGGCTTTTAAAGAATCTTCGGCTTCCTGTACTGAAATAACTTCGTGAGGCCAGTCGTTTGCGGCAAGTTTATTAAGGGAACGGGCAGAGGCTTTGGCGAGTTTTTCGGTATCGTTACCTTCGGGACGTTTGTCTGAACCCACGGGTACGCCAACATTTCTTAAGAAAGCCACCATAACGCTGGCAAAAACATTATTGGTCAGGAGACTTAAATCAAAGGGATTAACACCGCAGCCACTAAAGGAAAATGCCAGGATGAGGCTGATTACGGTAAGTGATTGTTTGACTTTTTTCATGATTTTACCTTCTGTTGATGTTCTGCTTCATAGTAATATCAAATTTTGTGCCAGTTTGAAAAATGCCTAAAAACACCTAAAAAAGCCTGATCTTTTGTTGATGTTCGTATTTTTTATCATTTTTGATACCAGTATCCGAGGGGTGTTATCACTAGTGATACAAGCTAATTAGTTCGTGTTCAATACTGCCTTGTTTTTGTAAATGTAAAGAACATGTCATTACCCGGCTTGACCGGGTAATCCATAAAATCATCGATTCCGGGATGGATTGCCCGGTCAAGCCGTGCAATGACAATTGTAGGATGATTACAAAACAATTCTAACATCAATTTTGAACAGGAACTCTTTAACTCATTATCTAAAGTACCATCCGAAATTCAGGATGATACCGGTAAAGGGAAAAGGGGGAAGGGAGTAATGGGTTGATATCCCAAGCTCTGTGTAAAAACGCTTAAAGGGAGACAGGCGGGTTCCTAAAAACATATAGGAAATAAACCGGTTATCAGGATTATACATCTCAGAAAATTCCTGGTCACTACTCACTGAGAAGTTTACAAACCCCCCTAGATTGGTGTACCAGTATTCCATCAATAGCTTTACTTTTTTTGATACATCATACTCAAGGCCAGATACAAAAATAACGGTCAAATTTTCATTTTCCTCAACGCCTACGGCATCATTTTTTTCTCCTCCCAGGGGAACAGAAAAGTAAAGGTGATACAAAAAATTGCCTTTTTTAAAACTCTGTGCAAGATAGGGGATAAGCAACCAACTGTTCTTGTCTATTTTCGTTGTATCTTGCTGTTTGAGAAGGATTTTAAACCGGTGCAATTTAAGACCCCAGGATAAATTGTAATCTTCAACGAAAGAAAACTTTTTATGGGCAAGAGCATGGTGTTTGAAGCCATATCGCATAATGTTTAAACCGACTTCCTCTTTCTTTTCTTCGTTTTTCAGGGTGGGAACCCCAATAGCAAAAAAATCAAATTCCCAGTTATTAAAAAACGCATAGTTGAGGTTTAAAGTGGGTAAAACCATATTGAGGCCGAGTTTAGCGTAACCCGTGCCCTTGTTACAAGTTTCGCCGGTTTCACCAATGGTGAATAATTTGCTTTTATTAGCATCATTGTGGTCTGAGAGGGCCTGGCTATTTTTTCCTGTTAGTAAAAGAAGAAGAGTGAATACATAAATTAGTTTCATTATTGCGTCCTTGATTAATTGGATATGTAATCAGATAATGCAAAACCCGGGCCAACAATTTTTGGCGTTTTCCTGCTCTAATCAATATAATTTTCTTTAATTCGTATCATAATTGATAATGCAAAATATATTTTAAGGTCGGAAATAATAATGGTTCTTATCACTCCTGTCCCAAATAAATCCTAAATCCTTTTATCTAACTCACCGAAAACACTCCTTTTTGAATGATGATTAACGATTAACG
>JADFYW010000148.1 GCA_015232855.1 Fibrobacteria bacterium | reverse complement strand
CTTGACTCCATATAATCATTTTAAAATCTTAAACGTTTAGAGGAAAATATAGTGATTAGAATTGTAAAAATAATAATACCAGTTGTTCTGTTAAATTTCCTCATAAGTTATTCCCAAACTATTCTTTTAAAAGGCCGGGTTGTTGATAGTAGCGCATCTCCTCTAAGCGGAGTTGCGGTTTCTCTTCTTAACGCTGGAAAATCAGATGTGACTGATTTGGACGGGAAGTTTTTGATTTCAAATAGTACTTCGGGTATATCTTTATATCGGGAATATCAGGGTCTTGAAAACATCTCTGTTAAAGGGAACATTCTTTCTTTCAGCCTGAATGTAGACGGTAGAGTATCTATAGACTTGTTTGATATGCACGGTAAGTTGATGTCTCATGTGTTTTCGGGTGCAGCAAAAAATGGCCGGAATCAGTTGGTTTTACCGTCTTCTACGTTGAGTCCAGGAGTTTATGTACTTAGTGCTCGTACTGTCAACAATACCTATCAACACAAATTCTTTTTTTCCGGTTCGTATTGGGCTGGTAATGTTAAACAAAATTCTGATAAAAATTTGTTACAAAAGGCTGCAGCAGGAGTAGATTCTCTCATATTTTCATTGCACGGTAAGGTTTGTCTGAAATTGGAACTGTCAGCTTACGAAGACAGTCTGGCTGATATTGTTTTGGACCTGTCCAGCGCATTTGAAACATTTACGGATGAACGGGATGGAAAAATCTACAAGAAAGTGACTATCGGAACACAGACCTGGATGGCTGAGAATCTGAATTTTGTACCGGTGAAAGATGGCGAATCATGGTGTTATGGTGATGACAGCACAAATTGTGATACCTATGGGCGTTTGTACAATTATTACACAGTTTTATCAAACAAGAACGGAAACGGCACTGATATATGTCCGACCCGCTGGCGTGCTCCTACAGTAGATGAATGGCATGCACTGGTGGCTTTTGTTGGAGGCAAGGATGAGGCTGGAGGCAGGTTGAAATCCTCCTCTGCCTGGGATGCTGACGGCAGCACTGATGATTTCCGTTTTAACTGGCTGCCGGGTGGCTTCCGGGCTTCTGCCGGCGGTTATTCAAATGAAGGCAGTCGCTCTTATCTGTGGCTGGATGTACTGCCGGATGCCTGGGGGCCGTATGTGCGTAAAGGAAATAATGCGGTGTTTGAAAATATATCAGATTTTACTGATTATGGCTTTTCGGTCCGATGTATTGAAGATACCAGTAACTATAAAAAAATAGATACCTCAACCCAGACCTTAACAGATTACCGGGACGGTCAGATGTATAAGATTGTGACTATCGGAAACCAAACCTGGATGGCGGAAAACCTGAATTACAAACCGCCAACAGGCAATACCTGGTGTTACAATAATGATACTGCTAAATGTGCAGTTTACGGGCGATTGTATGACTGGCCTACCACGATGACCGATTTTGGAAATGATTTTGATGTCTGCCCGAATTTCTGGCATGTACCCACTGATGAAGAGTTTAAAGAACTGGAAATGTTTGCAGGCCTGACCCGGGAAGAGGCAGATAAATGGGAAAAACGCGGTGATTCAGCCGGCACTAAATTAAAATCTGCTGATCAATGGAATGGTACTGATGAATTTGGTTTTGCAGCTCTTGCTTCAGGGGGGTATTATCCGGCGGACAGTAAGTGGCCGGGATCTCAGAATATAAATATCATGGGATGGATGTGGACCTCTACTCCAAGGACAGCTACGCATAGTTATTTCCATAGGTTCCAGACTGGTGGTGATATCTACTATGAATGGGACCGAAATGATTTTGGGTATTCGGTAAGATGTATAAGGGATGCGTCTTTTTAAGGAATAATAAAATGTAAAATCAGTAAAGGAGCTCCTTCCGGGATAGAAGACTGTACCTTTAATGATTGTGAAGAAAATCAGGCGTCTTTCAATGAAAGTAGTGGGGATATTCCTAAAAATCGGTTTACCTTAAGCTGAACAGTTTATCCTCGGAAAATAGCAGAAAAAGCAATAAAATATCCTAGTAAAAATACAAATATAATTATATATTATCCTAGGAAAAAAACATTTTATCTTAAAAACATCCTATTCTTTTTGCAAAAAGGGGGGGGGCTGAGATTGTACCGATTAGCTAAAAAGTATTTACTTGAGTGGCAAAGTAAACCGGGAAGAAAGCCTCTTATTATAAGGGGGGCAAGGCAGGTTGGCAAGTCCTGGCTGGTTAAAGATTATGCAAAAACTTTTGAAAAGTTTTTTGAGCTGAATTTTGAAGAGAACAGCGACTATATTGGACTTTTCGGACATAACCTGGATCCTGTCCAGTTAGTAAAAAACATTAATAATTATTTTGGTGATAAGATTGTTCCGGGGCAAACACTTCTTTTTTTAGATGAAATTCAGTTGTGCCCGCAGGCCATTAAAGCACTGCGATTTTTCTATGAAAAAATGCCAGAGCTGCATATTATTGCAGCCGGTTCTCTTCTGGAATTTGAGTTGGAAAAAATTTCCTTTCCGGTTGGCAGAGTAGAGTTTATGTACCTGAAACCGTTGTCGTTTTTTGAATTCTTAATTGCCCTGGGACAGAAGGAAATTGCAGGTACGATTCTGGATATGAATGGTCAGCCAGTGAATGATGCCGTCCATAAAAAACTTCTCAGGCTTTTCAGAGACTATACTATTGTGGGCGGAATGCCAGAGGTTGTCGGTATGTATATCTCGGAAGGAGAAAATTTTCGTGTCGCTCAACAGGTTTTAATTCAATTGATAGATACCTATAAAGCCGATTTTAAAAAATACGCAAAAGAACGGGAAATAAAACATCTTGAGCTGCTGTTCAGTCTGCTGCCATTGCAATTGGGGAATAAAATAAAATATACGAACATTTCCAGGGACATTAGAAGTAATGATTTATCAGCCGCAATTGATCTACTTGAAAAGGCGGGACTGATTTATCGAATTTACCATAGCAATAGTAATGGCATACCGCTTGGTGCCGAAACAAATCCTAAAAAATTTAAAATAATATTGCTGGATGTCGGCGTTGCCAATTTTTTGTCCGGGCTGGATGTAAAACAGTTTATAATGAACGAAAATGTGCAACTGATAAATAACGGGACAATTGCCGAATCAGTAGTAGGCCAGGAACTTCTTGCTTATCCTGATTACTACAAAAAAAAGGATCTTCATTATTGGCATCGGGAAGATGGAAAAAGCAATGCCGAAGTAGATTATGTAATAGCAATGGAAGGGAGTATTGTCCCTGTCGAAGTAAAAGACGGGGAAAGAGGGCGGATGAGAAGTATTTATTCTTTTCTGGATAGAAAGCAATCATCATATGGGCTAAGGATATCAAAAAATAATTTTTCATTTTTTGACAAGATTAAATCAATACCCTTTTATGCGGTAATGACCATACACAGCGAGGAAATAAAGTCTGCAATAGAATCTGGTATGCATGAGTAAATTTTTCTTTGTTGCAGATTAATTACGGGTTTCTTTAGGAAAAACTCCAAAGCATGGGGAGGAAAAACAGTTTTTTGATGCTTATGGTAATATGCAAATCTTCATATTCTTTTCCTCGCAATAGCAGAATTTCTTTGTGTATCTAAAAGCTGGTAAAGTGATTTCATCTAATCACCGGAACGAGCAGGTCCTTTAAACTATCCTTATTCAATGTTTCGGAGAAGAAGGGGGAGCACCATCTTATTCTTACTTTCAGTATTTTGAAAATGATTAATATTCATAATTCACATAAAGATTAAATAAAGTGTAACAAATTGTAAAATAAGGAGATAGGGTTTTTATTGTATCTGTTAACAAAAATTTAAATTTAGGATTTCTTCGAAGCTTGTAATTCACTTTATTCAAGAACTCTCGGTTGTTTAGAAATTACGACCAACAGGATGTTGGAAGTTTCGCCGAAAGCTGGGTGCTGGAAAGGTGATGATATTAGGATTTAGAATTTTAAGCTCCTTTTAGGGGCAGAAGCAAAGCCACATCCTCCCCGCGTCGCTGAAGCTATGCCGGGCAGGTTGGGTGTGGATTCTTTACTTAGTTCTTCTTCAAAACGTACATGCCTTTGTGTGAGATGAGTGGTTTAATTTTAGAGAATAGACTGCGAAAATCTGAATTATTGCTAATATTAGTAAATATTGCGATATTTAAGCAGTTGCAGGAAAATGCTCACTATGAAAATACAGTTGCTTCTTTTTTTATCCTTGATCTTTCATTTTTCTTTTGTAGAAGCTGATTTGCCCAAAAACGGCCTGGTTATGGTTGATTTTCCTCAGCCTTATCAGCTTACCAGCAAGGCTGAGCCGGGTTTTAAAACTATTAATTTTGAAGAACTCGTCAGCACCGGTATAAATGGTATTCATTTTAAAGTCTTTGCTGATCTGGGGTATGTGTATACCTATGCTGAATGGGTGAAAGAAGCTCATGAATACGGACTCTGGGTTTGTGGAGGAATTTCAAGTAGCAAACAGGAACAAATGGTAACTTATGCAAAGCAGCTTGCTTTGGAAGGTGTGGATTTTATTCAGCTGGACTTTCCTTTTGAAGCAGGGAACGCCTGCAACAGCTGGAATGATCCCTTTGGAGAAACAGAATTTCTGGAAGTTAAAAATGCTGCAGGACAGCTAACCTCCTGGCAGAGTTGTCCGGTTATAATAACTGATATGGCTTGTGATAACATATATATGAATTGGAATTCACTGGATGGTGTTCTGCAATACATTGTTACCGATGCATTGTATAATAATTTTTTACCAAAGGCGGAAACTTATAAAGCAAACTGGCCGGGCAAATTTGCCGGGGCCTGGGTGTGGCTCACTGGCTGGCAGGGTTTTGACAGTATAATGGTAACCGATACCCAGTTTGAAACCTGGTTTGAGGGTGTTTATAACCGGTTGGGCAATGTTGTATTGAATGGCTGGAACCACCGGCAGGTTGTACATGAAGGCGTTTATGGCACCAACTGGGAACATCGGGTTAACACCTTTAAACGGGTTATTGGAAAAGGGGAGCCTGCCCCTGAATGGAGCGGTTTTTCACCGTCAGCACTTATGTATGCATCTTCTCCTGATTGTCAGGTTAATGTTCGCTGTGCTAGAAATGGTCTTGATCCTGCAACAGTTGAGTGTTTTTATGCAGTTGATCCCCCGGTTAATTTTAATACCAGGTGGCTTCCTCATAAAGATATCACCGTTACCGGAGTAAAAGGTACAAAAGACTGGATAACCATCACTGCGCATAAGGTCCCTTTTAACCGTTTGGGGGCGGCAAATAAAATAATGTTTAAGGTAACTAATACTTACGAAAAAAACTGGTACAGGAATGCCCAGGTGGGGAAAAAGGTGTACGATGTAAATATTGAAAAACTCGACTGGCAAAATATCAGTAACAATGGAGAAGTGAATGGCCTCCCCGCTGCTTTGTCTGTTGAACTTTATTCTGTTCAAAAACTTGATTTGAAATCTGTTGAAAGCGAATATAGCACTGATGGTGGAAATAGCTGGATGTCGCACCCGGCTGTAGCATCTTCCGTATCAGGTTCTGCTGACAGGGTTTCCATAGCGGTGAAGGATGTGCCCCTTATGGAGGGGAAACCGGGGGCGAATAAAATCAGGTTTGCAATTAAAACAACCGGAGGTGCATTGCTACAAAGTCGGAACTATCCGATTCAGGTCAAAATACCTCCGGTAATAAAAGACCTGACTACTATCAGGACAAATGACAGGTCAATAAATTTTTCATTTAAAGTTCATGACCAAATGGGTGTGCGGATTGGCAGCTATGATGTGTTTCCGGACAAAGAAAGCATGTTGCTGCTTCATCTTAACGGGACATCAGATGATGTATCTGTTAATGGGTATACGAACAGTTTGTCAGGAGATGCTGGTTTTGTTGAAGCGGATACCTGGAAAAGCAAGGGCGGAATAGATTCGGTACTTTACCTGGATGGCGATGGCGATGTGGTGGATTATGGCTATGGAACGCTGGGGCGGTCAAATACTTTTACCGTATCTGCCCGGGTGAAAGCGGAGAATGGCTTTGCGGCTATAGCCTTTGGGGGTATAGAAGAATATGATAATCTGCAATTTTCTTTCAGCGAAAACCAGGCAATAGTGCAGGCTACCAGTGTCTCAGGTACAATTGTACCCAATATTCTTTCACCGCCCGGCAGTTTTTCTTATGGAGAATGGTATCATGTTGCACTTAGTTTTAATGGCGGTACCGCAAAACTGTACATAAATGGTAATCCTGTAGCTGCCGCAGACTGGAGTGATTATCAGTTATTCAGGTTTAAACCTTTTTTATTGGGAAGACCTGCCAACAGGCCGTATTTTTTCAAAGGGTATCTTGACGAAGTGCATCTGATAAACCGTTGTTTGACTGATGCTGAAATAGCGGCAGAATATTACTCCGGAATGTATCGGGTTACAACGGATGGGGGCGCTCACTGGGGGTTGTGGCAGCCCTTCCCGCCCGCAATTAAGGACGGTACTCAAAAAGAGACAACGCTGTTTCTCTATGGAGTCTCCCTGCCGGAAGGGAACGATTCTCTCAATAAAATCCAGTTTGCCGTAGCAGACACCAATGGTAATGTCACTGATGTTACCTATATGCTGGTTGGCAATGATGTGCAATCTGCTGAAAAGATTCCGCGTCTGAAACCGCAGCTAACGGTTTATCCAAATCCATTCAGCCACAAACTGACTATTGATTTTAGTCTTGAAGAACCAAAGTTGGTGTTGGTAGATATATTTGATGTTAATGCTCATTTGGTTATGAGTATCAGGCCGGGTGTGCTTGGCAGAGGGAGGCGTTCACTATCCTGGGATGGAAGGGGAACTAATAATATACCTCTTGGTGCAGGACGCTATATTGCCCGAATCAGGCTTGGGAAAAGGGTTATCTCCAAAAAAATAATGCTGCTTAACTACTAACCCTCTTAAACTGCTTTAAATGAACGAGGTATGGAGTTTGTCACTTTAACTTAGTATTTTATATAGAATATAATAAATAATTTGTATTGCCTGGTTATTCATTAGCTGTTATAATAATGAATATGGGGGGGCTGTTTATAATTATACCGATTACCGGAAGTTCCTCGCCGATTATTTTGAACATCGTAAACAGCGTGAAAAACAACTTTATTTAAAAGATATTGCTGCTGAACTGGGGATGAAGTCGGCGGCCCATATTACCTTGAATTTTTAAATATTATGCATAGTATATAAGTCTTCCAGGGTATGGATTGAAACGTGATCCGGTAAAACACTGTTTTTACGTATTTGCCTGACAAATATACGAGGACGAATAGTGAAGTTCTTCCTGTTCGGATAATTCTCACATTTTTTCATAAGTTCCACCGCTGTTTTTTTGAGAGCAATATTGGGTCCCCACTTGCATTCACACAGGTCAATCCACCGGTCCTGACGTATTCCGACGACATCAATTTGCATATGTTTATCCCAAAAAGAACCAATTTCAAACGGGCTGATCACATTTTCCTTATTATAAATATACGGTAATCCTGCCTTGCAAATGCGTTCAAAGCAATATCCGAAATATGCTTCAAGTTTAGGGCGAATCAGAGCGGAAAACGTATTTTCTTTTCCCTGATAGATAATAGAACTGGTATTGGGATGAATGAACTTATACCAGAATAATAAAAGTGGATCATCAACAATATATACAACACTTCGCGGTGAAATCTTTTCGGTGCTTAAGGGATATTTTTTTGAAAGGTATCCCAACTCACACAGTTTTTGAAGGTAATAACCGAGTTTTTTTCATCAATACCGGTTCGGGAAGCAATTTCAGATATTTTATGTTTTCCGTCGCTTATAGCAGTTAGTATGCCGTTGTAAACAGGAAGTTCCCGGAGTTCTTCACGTAAGAGAAAATCAGGCTCATGGTATAATGCGGAATGCTCGTCCAGCATATTATCTATAATGTTGGATTCTATCGATTTACTTTCTTCGAAAAATTCAAGATAGTAAGGTATACCTCCGCAGATATACCAGGCAATCGCCTGATTTTCTATAGACCATGATGGATGAAAATGGGCGGCTTCAAAATAGGGGAAGGGGTTAAGCTTTATTTGAGCTGTTCGTCTTCCAAAAAGCGGGCTTTTTTGGCCTAACACTTCACGTTCCGTAAAACCAATAAACGAACCGCACAATATTAGAAACAAATCACCTCTTTTTTTCCCCGTATAAGGCCATTCTTTAACAATTTTTCCCAAGGCAGTTTTCCAATCGGAAATGTTTATTTCTCCGAGCCATTGTTTTTGAAGTGATGCGGCCATACACTCCATAAATTCAGCTAATTGCAGAGCTGCAGGGTTCGGGTCCTGATCCCCTGTTTTTTGGTTTATGCCAGGAATAAATCCGGGAAAGATGTTTTGTTTATATCTTCAAAAAACTGAGAATTAGTATAAAAATATAATAATCGGTTAATCAGGAAAAAAATCACTATAATTACTTAAAATATACAGATTTTAAGGGGTTTCGGCATGGAATCTTAGACGATAATTAAGTATAATTAATGCTGTATAGCATAAAAATAAAAATCGCAGCACTGGTTAAATTTTAATAATATTCAGGATGGAAATGTGATCCACATCACATAGGCATAAATAAGCCTTTAATTTTGGATGTTTTTGCGGTATAATAATATAGTATATGGGAAAGGCTGGAAATAGGAATAGTGGCGAAAGAGCGGCGCATGGCGGGGTGCGTACGGCGTACGGCGTACAGCGTGGATCGATTTGTGCTCAGGTTGCCTCTGCAGTATCCGAAACCCCAAGTTTTCGGGATTCTTCTGCAAAGGCAACCCGGGCCCAATTCCGTTCACGCCGTACGCCGTACGCCGTACGCGGCATGTTTATTCTAATCTTTGTTTTTGCCGCTCTTCTCCCCGCCGCCGACTATTCCAGCTGGAGCTACTCCCGCAAAATCTACCTCAACACCACCGAAGAAGGTGCTAATGTTACGGGCAATGAAGAAAACTTCCCTGTGCTGGTTCGGCTCAGTTCCACTAACTTCACTTTCTCCGAAGCTGACACCGATGGAGACGACATCCGTTTCACCAAGTCGGATGGGACTACGGACCTCAGTTACGAATTAGAACGTTGGAGTGATGCGGCTGACTCTGCGGAGATATGGGTGAAAGTGGATACGGTGTATGGGAACAACAATACCCAGTACTTCTATATGTACTGGGGCAAGGCAAGTCAGAGTACTGCTTCCAGTCCCAGCAATGTATTCCAAACATCAAATGATTTTGAAGGTGTCTGGCATCTTCAGCAAACAGGAGCTCATTCTGTAGATAAATTCCGGGACGCGACTTCAAATGGTGATCATGGTACAGGGCTCTATATGGCAAATAAAGAGGTAACCGGAGCAATAGGTCTTGGGCAGACCTTTGATGGTACTGATGATTGGATAAACCTGGGTACATCCGATGCTATGGATAATGCCGGTGCATTGAGCGTTAGTTTCTGGTGCTGGGCAGATGCTATCAATTTTCCATCTGGATATGATGGTATTTTCGCGAGAGGGGATGAAACGGAAAGAGCGCCATATGTTTATGCAGCTAGTGGATCAAATACAATAGTTCTTGATCTCGGGACTCCTAGTGGTTCAGAGGATGGTCATGTCCTTACAGCGGCTCTTACCCAGGCAACCTGGCATTATGTTACTTTTACCTGGGACGGGAGTACAGTAAGAGCTTATCTGGATGGTACAGCAGGTAGTACAGACGGTACCACCGGGAATACCCTTAAAAATAATGCTTCAGATTATAATTTCTTTGGTCAGCGAGACGGGCAAGTTGGGCTATGGGACGGTAAACTGGATGAGATAAGGATTTCGTCCACGAACCGTTCGGCAAACTGGATAACCCTCTGCTACCAGAACCAAAAATCCACCCAGACTCTGGTGGAGCATGAAGAAACCTATTCCAACTGGACCTATGACCAATCCTACTACCTGAATACTACGGCAACGGGCGCGGATGTTTCTGATGATGTGGAAAACTTCCCGGTGCTGGTGCGGTTAAACAGCAGTAACTTTACTTTTGCCCAGGCACAGACAAACGGCGAGGACATTCGTTTTGCCAAATCAGACGGAACCCATTTGAATTATGAGATTGAACGCTGGAGCGATGCTGCCGATTCCGCGGAAATCTGGGTATTGGTTGATACGGTCTATGGCAATAATTCCAGCCAGTATTTCAAAATGTACTGGGGCCGGGCTACCGCTGATGACCGTTCATGCGGGGCCTGTGTGTATGATACTTCTCAAAGCTGGGAAGGCGTGTGGCATCTGAATGATGTGTCGGATGTGGATGATGCAACTCAAAGTGATAACGATGGAACCAATACCGGGACAGCAGATGTAGGTGGGAATATCGGGCATGCCGCAAACTTCAACGGGGCCGATTACATTACCTTGCCGCCAGCATCCCTTACCGATGTTTCTACCCAGATAACCATCAGTGTCTGGCAATACGGTGATCCTGCTATACAGCCACAGGTTGATGTTCTTTATCATGCGACTGCAAGTGGACCTAATGTTCTTTACAGTCAAGTACCATATTCCGATGGAGCTATCCACTCCTATATAGGGAACACAGTAGATAATATTTCTAAAATCACTGAATTTCCCGGGGACTGGGAAGGACGGTGGAATTACTGGACTTTTACAAAGAATACTTCTACCGGTTATATGCGTATTTATTGTAACGGCAGGGAATTCTGTTCGGGGACCGGTAATACAAACCAGGTGAGCGGTGTTGACGCGTTTCGGATAGGGGCATTAACCAATAATGCCTGGTATTATGACGGGTATATCGATGAATTCAGATTGTCAAGTATTGAACGATCATCTGACTGGATTAAACTATCCTATGAAAATCAGCGCCCGAATCAGACTCTGTTAGCTAATGCACCCAATGTGGAGAATTACGGTGATTGGACCTATAATGCCAATATGTACCTGAATACGACTAGTTCGGGGGCAGATGTCGCGGATAATGTGCTGAATTTCCCTGTCCTGGTACGGCTGACCGGCTCTAACTTTACTTTTGACAACGCGCTGACCAATGGTGAAGATATCCGCTTTGCAAAGAGTGACGGCACGCATTTGTTCTATGAAATTGAACGCTGGAATTCTACAGTGGATTCCGCGGAAATATGGGTGCTGATTGACACCGTATATGGTAATAATGCCGCCCAGTATTTCAAAATGTACTGGGGGAAGGCCGGGTCTGCTGACAGCAGCAACAGCAGGACCGTA
>JADFYW010000147.1 GCA_015232855.1 Fibrobacteria bacterium | reverse complement strand
CCGTTACCGCATGCAATCCTTTCAGAAGCTCACTTTTACAGACTGGGCTCTAACCGCCCGGTATTTCGGAGCAGGTCGTCAAGCAGGTCTTTCTATTCATAACGGATATAATAATCCTTCTAGCTGGGGATATGTAATTGGAGTAATGGACGGGGTTAATGCCAGGGCCTCTTTTGGTACAGGTATTGCCCGGGCTTTCGGAACCAAAGTTACCAGTAGAACTCTTCTCGCAGATGGCCATGGAGTCGAGGAATTTCACCCTGAAGTTTTTATCCACAGCAGTTATAAAAGCCAGGATATGAATATAAAATCTGACACTGATGAAAAAGGTGGCTCTTTCCGCTATAGCACCTCCCTTAGTATTGCCTGGGATCCCGACCCTGTTCCTTTTACTGACTATACCCTGAAAACCGCTTTTGACTTCCTGTGCAAAATGTATGGTCTTTCTTTTTTTACCAGTTTTTACCTTGGTTTTGCCGAATTGAATGAGACAGATTACAGCCCGGCACTTGCGGGGTATCTCCTGCTATCTGCCTATCGTTTAAACCAGCTTTTTGATATCTCACTTCGTTATGCTGCAGTTGATTATTTTGGGGACCTGGTGCAGGCAGTCCGCCAACAATCACCGGGCACGAACCAGAATACCCGTCTACTACAAGAAATAACCGCTGGTTTTAATGTTTATATTGTTGGCCATCAGGTTAAATGGCAACATGACGCGGGGCTTATTTTTATTTCCCAGGATGAGCGAAGGAATCCCGATATTCTTATCCGGTCCCAGGTTCTGGTTTCCTTTTAATTTTCAGTTTTTTTATTCTTCCCTCGTTATTATATTTTTCCTAAAAATTTTTCCAAACTTCCGGAGGTTATTAAATGCCAAAAACACTCGTTGCAGGCGCAGGTTCTGCTTTAGTTGATCTTTTAATAGAAGAAAATGATGATTATATAACATCCATGGGTGCCGAAAAAGGTGGGATGACCCTGGTGGAACTGGAAAAAATCAATGAAGCCCTCGAAAAAGCTTCAGGAAGTCCTCAGGTGGTGCCCGGAGGATCTGCCTGTAACACACTCGTTGGCATCAGTTCCCTGGGCGGTGAAGCCTTAATGATTGGCCGGAGTGGTAAAGATGAAATGGCAGAACTTTTTAATCGTGGATTGGAACAATCTGGCGTTCAGGCACAAATCGGCACTTCAGACACTTCAACCGGACGGGTTCTCTCAGTTGTTACTCCTGATGCCCAGCGGACCATGTTCACCTACCTTGGAGCTGCGGCAGAATTAAATCCACAAGATGTACAGCAGAGTTTTTTTAATGAAGCCGCCATTGTGCATCTCGAAGGCTACCAGTTATTTAATCAACCATTAACAGAAGCCGTACTGAAAGGGGCAAAAGAAGCCGGAGCAATGTTGTCTCTCGATTTAGCTTCTTTTGAAGTGGTTGGAGCAACCAAGGCTTTCCTTGAATCTATAATACCGGAATATGTGGATATTTTAATCGCTAACGAAGACGAAGCCAAAGCCTATACCGGCAAAAACGAAGAGGACTCACTGGAAATTTTTTCAAAACTGGCAAAAATTGCTGTGGTGAAAAAAGGGAAACACGGTGCCCTTGCAAGCCGAGATGGAGAGAAAGTAGCTGTTGAGGCCAAACTGGTAAAAGCAATAGATACTACGGGAGCTGGTGATCTCTGGGCTTCTGGATTCCTTTATGGACTTACTCACGACTACAGTCTTGAACAAGCGGCAAAACTCGGCGCCTGTGTAGCTTCAGAAGTCGTACAGGTAATGGGTGCGGTAATCCCGGAAGACGGCTGGTTACGGATAAAAGCATTTAACGAACAATTAATTGCTTGATACCAGAGCCACACAAGTAGATTACTTAATCTACCTGTTGGCAATAAATAAGAAAAAAAGCCTAGGTGGCGTTTACGATAGCCTGTAACAGGCCTTCGTATTTTTCACGCAGGATATTTTTGTTTTTGCATTTACGGATGCGGCGCAGGGCCTGATCACGCAACTGACGAACCCGCTCATGGGATACATTAAGGGCTTCTCCAACTTCACGAAGTGTTTGAGGCGCTTCATGATTAATACCAAAGAGACCTTTAAGGACCCGGGCTTCTCTTTCGGGAAGCTCAGATAGCAGATTTTTAGCCAGGTTTTCAACTGCCTGAACTTCTGCTTCCGCTTCGGGATTAGGAGCCCTGCCATCCGCAAGCACCTCTGAATAGGTGGTCTTGGAGTCAGCCTTAAGCGGTGCATCAAAAGCAACACCACGCTCACCGAGCTGAATAAGTTCCCTGATATCATCTTCCAGCTCTTTGCCTTTCAGCTTTTCTTTCAGGGCCTTGCGGACCCGCAGATGCTGATTGGCTGGCAGCCGGATAAGAGAACCCTGTTCATTGATGGAGCGGGTAATATATGCTTTAATCCACCATACCGCGTATGAAATGAACTTAAGCCCCCGGGTATGATCAAAAGACTCAATAGCCCTGATTAAACCCATCGCTCCCTCACTTACAAGATCGGGTAATGAAATTGGACAACCCCGGTACTGCAACGCAACTTTTAATACAAAGCGCATATTGGCCTGTACAAGTTTTGCGCGGGCTTTTCCGTTGCCCTGACGGCAGAGCTTAAAAAGCTCGTGCTCATCTTTGCGTGAAATGGGGGTTGTTTTTCGAATATCTTCCAGGTAAAGCTTGAGAGCTTCTTCACTGCTGTCGAAATTCATAGCACTCCTTTTTATCAGAACGAAGACAAAACCACTAGAGAGCAAATCCTATTCCAGTTGGTAAATACGATTTTTTGTTTAAAATGACCAGTTGAAAAAAAATGAAGGCAAATACGTCACAAAAAATAACGTATACCGTCATTTATTATGACATTCGGCTTTTTTCACCAAAAAAGAGAAGTATTAGAAAAACCTCAAAGAGGCCTATTGTCTTTTTTGAGGTTTTTTAGCCATTGGTTATGTCACAAATTATGACTTTCTGCAAAAACATACTTTGCTACAGAATGCGCAGAGAGCTCAAAAGAGTTCACTCCAACACGCTTCATAAATGTCTTCATTAAAGAGAAGAGATCTTAATTGCGATTCCACTCTAAAATCAAGCCTTCTACGTCCTGTTTTTCCTGTTTTACAAAAACCTTTATTCAATTTTGCCTAATTACTCAAGGTTTTTCAGGTTTGTGTCGATAAAGAAGGTAAGGCAAATAGCTTTTTTATAAAAAGTAGGAGAATAATGGAATCTTTATCAGTTGGCGGACTTGCATCAGGGCTTGATACCAACGCCATTATTGATGGATTAACACAAATTGAGCTTGCTAAGGTCTCTCGTGTTGAAGTAAAACAGAAAGATGTTGAAGTTAAACTCGATGCCTTTAATGAGTTATATGGAAAAATCAGCGAATTTGCTACAAAAGCCGGTACTCTCGATGATGTAAAATCATTTAATCTCTTTTCCAGTGAATCTTCTGACGAAGATTTTGTAACCGTTGACGGTACAGAAGATGCCATTCCCGGTACTTTTGATGTAGAAGTAGCTTCTCTTGCTTCTAACTGGAAAGTTGCCTCAAAATCTTTCGGTTCGCCAATTGAGGCTTTTGGTTTTACCGGATCCTTTGAAATTTCAAAAACCAGAAGTGCCATAGAAAATGACCCCACTGAACCTACGGTAGAAGTGCAGGTGGAAGCCACTGACACACTTAAAGATATCATATCCAAAATAAATGCAGCAGACGGCAGCGGTGCATCTGCCTCTATAATAAGCTTAGGAGACAATGACTTCCGCCTGGTATTGAATTCTGTTGACGAAGGCTCTGAGGGGTTTTTTCTTAAAGATACCGGGGCTGCAAATATTCTTGATGATGGTGGTCTCGGGATAATGGATTATTCTCAAACAGTAAGTAGCGATTTTAATTTAAAACTCAATACCGTTGGTGCTGCTGAAACCACTACCCAATTCAGTGAATTATTCTCGGGTATTGGAGACCATACAATCGATGCCGGCGATGAAATCACTATAACCGGCAAAGATGCCGATGGAAACAATGTGACTGGCACCTTTACTATAGGTGCAGCAAGCACCATACAAGACCTGTTGGATCAGACAAAAACTACTTTTGAAGCCTTTGGCACGACCGTGGATGTGAGCCTGAACAGTTCCGGTGAAATAATAATTTCCGACACCAGTGGTGGTGTGTCAGAGATGGAACTGAATATGAGTTTCAACGATGTGAATGCAAGTGGCTCTGAACTTCTGCTCTCACAAGCAGGCGCTACCGGTAATGTAATCAACAACTACACTAATGTACTGAGCACAGGTCAAAAAGCTTTTTATAAAGTTGACGGACTTTCTATCTCGTCAGAAAGTAATACCAATGATTCTACTATTACCGGCACTGAATTCACGCTAAAACAAGCAGAACTGGGCAAAGTAATTAAGCTGACCCTTGAGAGAGATAACGACGGTATTAAAGAAAAAATTCAGGACTTTCTCAACAGCTACAATGATGTTATTGGTTACCTCAATTACAAATCAAAAGTAAACATTGAAGAGTCTGATGATCCCAACAAAAAAGAAGAAGTGAGATCCAAGGGCCCTTTTGCCGGTGACAGTCAGATAATGCGCATCAAAAGCGAATTGCGCAACCTGGTAACATCGTCAATTGAAGAGTTGAACAACCGAAGCCCGTACTCCAGTCTGGCAACCATAGGTATTCTCTCAAGCACAACAGACGGGACGCTTGCGATTGATGAAGAGGATTTTAACAAGGCGTTAGAAGAGGATTTTGAGGGTGTTCGCAGCCTCTTTATATCTTCAGGGTATTCAGATAACAGCAGCCATGAGCTCGGCAGATTTACAAATGATTCAGTCACCGGTATATACACCATAGATGCTGATAACGACTTAATCGACGGAGCAGATGCTGAAAGAAATGGCTCTGTACTCGCGAGCAGTACCGGAAATACAAATGGAATGATACTTGACGCTCCAGCGGGTTCAGGTACGGGTGAACTCACCTTTATTAGAGGTATTGCGGGCAAGATATCCAAATATTGGGATTTAGCATCAGATAAATTTGAAGGCTATCTCACCCAAACCAAAGATGCTATTAAGAACCAGATTGAATCCTATCAGGATAGAATGGATATATTGACTGAAAAAGCAGACGCATACAGGACAAAATTAGTAAGACAGTTTTCCGACCTGGAAATGGCCATGTCCAGGTTACAACAACAAAGTTCTTCTTTTCAGTCGCAGATCGGAGCATTCTAAACAGTTTCTAACGTTAAAGGGGAAATTATGCCAGCAGCAGGATACCAGTCTTACCAGAGCGCAAGCATTTCAACAGCTGACAGAGGTAAACTCATCATCATGATCTATGATCATTGTTTAAAATGGTGTAAAATCGCCCGCGAAAATCTGGGAAATGGCGACATAGAAGCCGCAGCAAAGGCTATTTTTAAAGTACAGGATGGAATAACAGAATTAACCTGTTCTTTGGATATGGATCAGCAAAATGACATAGTCAATAATCTTTTTAACCTTTATAATTTTTATAACCGCCATTTATCTCAAGCCCTTACCCAAAAAGATACCCAGCCCATACAAGACGTTGAAACCATGCTGACCGAACTTCGTTTAGCCTGGCTACAAGCAATAGATACCGTTCGCAAAGATGACATTGCGACTTTAAAAGAAAGTTCCGGCAACCAGCTACGAATGGTGGGTTAATGCTCCCTGTTACCACAAAAACAGCACGCGAACTTGACGTGCTTTACGGCCTGTATCAGCTGGCAGTTGATTATACTTGTAAAATCAGCGCAGAAGACGGGAATGCCGTAAAATGGATAGATACGCGCCAGCGCCTGCTCGGTAAAACTTCAATTGCCAGTAAAGCTGCAACGGCCTTGCTTCATCTTTTTTATACCACTCCCAATGTACCATCAAACGAAAAAGCCCTGATTGACTCCAAAAAGCGCATGGTGAAAGAAACCCTGCTTCAAATGCAAAAGGCAGAATTCGACATCATGAAAAAAATGGCTTTAAAAATGAAGGGTATCAGAGGGGAACTTGCAGGTGTCACCAGAAAATCCCGGGCAGCAGCAGCCTATATAAATGCCCCCCGGGCTAAAATGCTGGTATCCTGAATAAATTATGAATGATGAATTTGGAATTATGAATTCCAAAAAATGTGAAAATCCTTACGGATTTTTTGTTCTTCTCCGTGTCATTCATAATTCCTAATTTTATTTCTCATTCATAATTCATAATTCTGTTTCTCCATTATTATATTTACTTTATATTTTGGTTCCTTTTACTGATTTAACCAATAGCTATATTTATGAAACAGTTCTACTTTATATCTTTGATTCTCCTTGTGTTTTCTTCAGTCTGCCTTTTTGCCGGATTGGAAGATAAAGCCCTGGAAATGCGCGCTCTTAAAGAGCAGGGTATGCTTAACCTCTCAGCCAGGCAGATTGACTCTTTAAAAAATGCGGAGGGGATGGCAGACCAACAGTCTCAAAGTAAATTTTATCAGCACTCCTCTTCTAAACGAACCTCCAAGTTAGATTCGCTCATTCAAAAACCTTTGGAATTAGATTCTCTTCAACTTGCCCAGGATTCCAATTTAACCGATAGCCTCCCGAAACGTTATTCTCAACAAATTTTCGCCCGTTCCCCCGGTAGTTTGTTTGGCAGTGATTACAGTGCTGTGGGCCGTAGCCATACTTTAGGACCAGGTGATGGAATAGTTGTATCCCTTTGGGGTGATAAAGAAAAAGAATATAATGTCAGTCTTAATAACGCCGGTAAAATTTTCCTGGAAGGTATTGGGCTGGTGTCACTAGACGGACTTTCCGTTGAAGCAGCAGAAAAAAAGCTCAAGGCCAAACTTTCCCGTATCTACTCAGGTATCCAGCAAGGAACCGCTCATGTAGAAATTTCCCAAGTTAATGCGGGACCTATCAGGGTTTTTGTCCTGGGAGAGGTTATCACTCCGGGAGGCTATATTTTTGGCAATAACACTAGCATTTTTTCAGCTATGTATCAGGCAAAAGGCCCTACAGATATAGGTACCGTCCGTAACATGAAGCTAACCAGAGCCAATGACACCTTACGAGTGGACCTCTATGATTACCTCCTTAAGGGGATCGCTCTTTCTCCCAACAACCTTCAAGATGGCGATGTTTTGTTTGCTTCCAGGGCGTATGCTTTAGTAGAAATAGAAGGTGATGTCGGCAGACCTGCTATTTACGAGCTAAAAAAAGGAGAAGGTATTAAGGAGCTTATTGAATTCGCTGGTCACCTAAATCCTTCAGCCGCCACCCATCCTGTTACCTTAAGCCGGATATTTGAAAATGGCAAAACAGATTTTATTGACCTGGCTACTCCTCAGGATTTTCTTCATGGCAAAGCGAAGTTTGAATTAAAAGACGGAGACAAGGTCAAAATAGCTGCATCAAGCGAGCGTTCAGAAGAATTTATTACCGTAGCAGGCCCGGTTAAGTACGAAGGTACCTATCAGAAAGAAGGAATAAACACCGTCTCTGACCTGGTTGAGAAGGCCGGTGGCCTGCATGAAGAAGCCTATCTGGGACGTGTTCACATTCTTCGTTTTAATCCTGATGGGAGTAGTGAACTTTTTTCTCATACCTTAGAAGAAACGTCCTTAAAAGCAATTGAGCTTAAAGGGAAGGATAATGTCATTCTCTATAGTACCAAAGATATGCTTATCCCTGATAGTGTGGAGATTGCCGGTGCAGTTTTTAATCCGGGGAAATATTTATACAGTAAGGGAATGACCATGAAAGGGCTCATATTACGATCCGGTGGATATTTGCCTGAATATGAGGTGGGACGAGCTATCTGTTTTAGACCAAAGGTGAGAGAACGTAAAGTTGAGTCTATTGTTGTTAATCTTAAAGATGGGCTAGGGAATTCAGGGGATGAGTTTCAACTTGAAGCCCGTGATTTTATTTTAGTTCCCACAGACCCCAACTGGTATCAGAAAGAGGTAATTACTTTGGCCGGGCAATTTAAGTATCCAGGTAGATACACATTATTATATCCAGATGAAAAACTAGCCTCTGTTGTTAAAAGAGCAGGAGGGTTGAAAACAAATGCTTATGTACCTGGATTCAGGTTTTTTAGAAAAATTAACAATATTGGTCGTGTTGGTATAGATTTAGGAAAAGCTTTGGATAATGACAATAGTTCCTATAATATTACCATGCTTGCAGGTGATAGTGTTTACATCCCCGAGCAACAAACTACCGTGAAGGTTCTTGGCGAGGTCGGCCTCCCTACGAGTGTCCTATATAAAAAAGGGGAATCGGTTAAATATTATATAGACAAAGCTGGCGGTTTCACCCGAAAGAGTGATAAAGGACGGGTTATTGTTGAATATGCCAATGGGGAAACTACAAAAAGTGGTATGTTTATGAAAGATCCGGATCCTGGAAGTATTATTTTCATACCTGATAAACCTGAGCCAAAACCCATCAATTGGTTAGAGGGGATTAACGCTATTCTAGCCACGGTAACTGCAGGAGCAGCACTATTAATATCCATTTTGGCAATATCAAATCAAATATGAAGTCAGTAATAGGTTCAAAATGGAATCGATACTTCAAAAGTCTTTAGTATTAGCAGCCAGACTACATATTAATAAAAGCATTAAGCCCTTTATTATATGAAAATTGAAATGCAGAAAATACGGATTTCTGGTAATACTATTCTGTACTTTTTATTAATACTTCCATTTTTTACCATTTATCCATCTATAGGTCCTATAAACATTCGGTTGGAGACAATTTTCTTTCTTGTCTTTTTATTCTTAATATTAAAAAACAACATGGTTTCTTTTCTGTTTCCCAGAATCCATGTATCATATATATTTTTTATGGTTTTACTTTTTTTTAGTATTATGAAATCCTATACCAGGGTAGATGCTATCGTAGGTTTTCGGACTTTTCTTTCTTTTTCTTTGATATATCTTTCCTATACATTTTTTTTGTCTTTCGACATTGATGCAAATAAATTTTTAAAAACTTTTCTTAAATTGTCTGGTCTATTCAGCATTATTCTTGCTGCTATTGGAATTTCAATTTTCATAAATTATAATGTTGATATACATGGCAATGAATATATGGAAGTTACTAATCCGGTTCAGAAAGCCTTTTTTAGTTTGATTAAACATGAATCCCGCGGAAGACATGGTTGGGCAAATTTATTGGTGTTTATGATGCTGGTTCAGTTTTGTCTTTATTTAAAAGACAAGAAAAAAAATAATCTATGGATTTTTCTTTCACTGATTGGTGTTCAATCTTTCTTGTCTGTTAGGAGCGCAATGTTAAGTGCTTTTGCATCGTGCTTGCTGGTGCTAATTATCCATAAAGGCAAACAATTTAAAATCAAACATATTCTTATCTTTTTGCTGTTGACGGTTGCTTTAGCATATGGATTTAAGCAGTTTAAGTTTAAGAATTACCATGTATCAAGAATTCAGGATGCCATCCCCAGTATACATCACTTTATGGCCATAACAGAACTGGAAGATATTCATTTTTCAAGCCTTGGGCAGAGAGTTGAGGCTATTATTTTAACCATCAAATATTGGCCACAATTGACTATTAAACAAAAACTAATTGGTGATGGATTTGGCAGTTTTAAAAAATATTCCGGGTGGGGAATTCATTCGCACAATTCATATATCGAATCACTGTTCAATTTTGGATTACTTGGAATATTTCTATTTTTATTTTTTGCTATTTCATTTATACGCTCTTCGATGGCAATATACCCCACAGTTACCCGAGAGCAACAAATTGCCATACTTGTGGTCTTTGGTTTTTTAATTTCGATTATGATTTCATCATTGGTCGGAAACTACTTCTTAGCCTCAACGTCTCATTTTCCATTGTATATTCTTTTTGGAATGATATATGCTTTAATCACAGAAAATAAAAATATTAATAATATGAAGACCATTGAAAAAATTACTGAATAGTTCAATCAATTATATCTGAATATCCATCAAGAATGTAAATCTTCAATGAGCTTCATGAATAGTTCTAGGGTTTGCCTGCTAACATTATCAATACCGTATATTTCTTTAGTTAAAATTGAAAGTTTATTTATCGTCTCTTTCTTTTGATCATAAATTTTAATGGTATATAAGATACTCTCAGCTAATTTCTGAGAATCGTTTACTGGTACGATCTCTCCAAAATCACCAATTGTCTGTTTTAATTCCTGCGGACCACCCTGACAATCTGTTGTTATTATTGGCGTTTTGCAATAAAGAGCCTCCAACAAAACATTTCCAAACCCTTCAAATAATGAAGTAAATATGAAAAAATCGGCTTTAGCCAAATAAATATAAGGATTTCCCTTGAAACCACACAGGTGTACATATTTTTCAAGATTATTATCAATTATCAGTTGATGTAAACGCCCATACAATGGTCCCTCGCCCAATATAAGTACATTAACATTTGTGATAGATAATTGATTAACCAAAATATTAACCGCTTTAATTAGATTAGCATGATCTTTCACCTGGTGAAGACGGCCAATTGAAACGATGTTATATACCCCTTTGATAATCTCCTGTGTTTGAGCATCTAGTCCATTAATATTTTCATCAATAAAATCAGTATCCAATCCAATAGGAATAGAATGTATCTTTTCCAATGCCTGACCGGAAAATTGTGCAACTTCATTTTTGCAGAAATTATTAAGACAAATAACAGCATCTGCAGATCTGAGGGAAGCTTTATAAAGATATTTTTTAAGACCGAACCAATTGGATTTTAAACTTCCTTGCTTGATGTGCAAATCTGGATTGCTGGCTTCACAGGCAACAAATTTGCTACTATCATTTGAAATTTTTTTGGCTAAGAAAATCCGAAAAAAAGTTGTAAACAATCGGGCATAGATTATATCAACATGCTCATTTCTCAAGGTCTTTCGCAAATGAAAAATTTGTTTAATTAATGAAAAAGGACTGCTGTTAATGGTATGGGTATGCTCAAAATATATTGTTTTAATTTCTGGATTAATATTAAAATTGTATTTCCCATGTTTATTTTTAAAATACAGAATAACATTTACATGCTTTGATAATGATTGGGCAAGATTTATCATCTGCCGTTCCGCACCTCCCCCGGAGAGGTTCAATATGTAAATTAATATGGTTGGTTTTTTCATATGCTTGTTCATGCTATTATAATTTTTAAAATATCATTTTTAATAGTACGAAGCGAAGAATATAATCGAAGTGTTCATATGAAACAAAAGAATCATAGTCTCATAGTATTTAAGTTGTCTATTTTAAGAACTAAATAACTATTTTTTATATTTATTTTATTTTTTATTAAAAATAAGAGATTTTA